>DPZM01000229.1:0-13240 GCA_003535955.1 Lachnospiraceae bacterium
TCTCGGTCTCTGTAGCGGCACCTACGCGGATAACTGCTACGCCGCCCGATAACTTGGCAAGCCTCTCCTGGAGCTTCTCACGGTCAAAGTCAGATGTTGTCTGCTCGATCTGGAGCTTGATCTGACCGATACGGGCCTGGATATCCTTCTTCTTGCCTTCACCGTCAACGATGATGGTATTCTCCTTCTGAACCTTAACTGACTTAGCCCTACCAAGCTGGTCAAGTGTTGTCTCCTTAAGGTCAAGACCAAGATCATCAGATATTACCTGGCCGCCTGTAAGGATCGCGATATCTTCAAGCATTGCCTTCCTTCTGTCACCGTAGCCGGGTGCCTTGACACCTACTACCTGGAAGGTTCCCCTGAGCTTATTAACGATAAGTGTTGTAAGAGCTTCACCCTCGATATCCTCAGCGATTATAAGGAGCTTGCTGCCTGACTGAACGATCTGCTCAAGTAAGGGCAGGATATCCTGGATGTTTGATATCTTCTTGTCTGTGATAAGGATGTAAGGATTCTCGAGGTTGGCTTCCATCTTATCCATATCTGTTGCCATGTAAGCCGAGATGTAACCACGGTCGAACTGCATACCTTCAACGAGGTCAAGCTCTGTGAGCATTGTCTTTGATTCCTCGATCGTGATAACGCCATCGTTGCTTACCTTCTCCATAGCGTCGGCAACCATGTTGCCTACTTCATCATCACCGGCTGAAATAGCGGCAACCCTTGCAATATGCTCCTTACCCTTGATCTTAGATGACATCTTGGCAATAGCATCAACTGCTTCCTGTGTAGCCTTCTTCATACCCTTTCTCATGATGATGGGGTTAGCGCCTGCTGCTAAGTTCTTCATACCTTCATCGATCATTGCCTGTGCAAGAACGGTAGCTGTTGTTGTACCGTCACCTGCCGCATCATTGGTCTTGGTAGCTACTTCCTTAACGAGCTGTGCACCCATGTTCTCGAAAGCATCCTCTAGCTCTATCTCCTTGGCGATGGTAACACCGTCGTTGGTGATAAGGGGTGCGCCGTAGGACTTGTCAAGCACTACGTTCCTTCCCTTGGGACCAAGTGTTACGCGAACTGTATTCGCAAGCTTGTCAACGCCTGCTACCAAGGCCTCACGGGCCTCTGCACCGTATTTAATCTCTTTAGCCATTTTGTTTTCCTCCTAATACTGATTTCTATTTCACCTCATCAGTCACCTGCGGTGACAGCTTCCCCTCAAGGGGAAGCCAAGGTTACTAAGCTTCTGCTAATTTCTGACTTACTTAACGATAGCAAGAATGTCGCTCTGCTTTACGATGATGAACTCTTCATCACCAAGCTTGACATCGGTACCTGCATACTTACTGTAGATGACCTGCTCACCCTTCTTAACTTCCATCTTGACTTCCTTACCGTCAACCACACCGCCGGGTCCAACTGCGATAACCTCAGCCTGCTGGGGCTTCTCCTTGCTCTGACCGGGTAATACGATTCCGGATTTGGTTGTCTCTTCAGCTTCAAGCTGTTTAAGAACTACTCTGTCGCCTAAAGGTACTAACTTCATTATGATTCGCCTCCTATTTATATTTTTATATTTTATTTTTGATTATTTGTTAGCACTCCATTCATTTGAGTGCTAACACAAGTATTATAATATCCCTTCATTGAAATATTGTCAACATGAAATTTTATCACTCATCCTTTTTCGGGTCATAAGCTCCGCACAGGTTTTTAAAAAGGATCCTCATCAGCCCGGCGTTTCCCTTAACAGGACTTATCTTTGTGGGAGTTTTCCCGGAATCCGGATAGGCTCTGGTAACAGGTATCTCACAGGCCTTCATTCCCAGCCGGGTTGCGCGGACCGACAGATAGGCCAGGAGTTCATATGTCATAAATATATCTCTCAGTGGTTTTACCCGCTCATCGGTAAGATATCTCCTCGAGTAGGCCCTGTACGCATTAGTGGTATCGGTAAACCTATGATGTGCTGTAGCAGATATGATGGGGGCATGAATGAGCCTGACTGCGACCGTTCTGATAAAAGGCGTGTTGATCGCCCGTCCGCCCTTTATAAACCTCGATCCCTGAACAAGATCATAGCCCTCTTCAAGCTTCTTTATAAATTTATGGACATCCTCTATGCTGTCCTTATTATTACCGTCAATCGTAATGATCCCTTCATATCCCCGTTCAAGCGCCCACCATATCCCCATTCTGAGCTGGGCCCCCTGTTTCCCCGTATCTTTTTTGATAAGAAGTGTATTCACCTTAAGGGATCGCAGTATTTCCTCATCCGTGCACCCGTCGCTTGACCCTCCGTCACAGATCACAATATCGGCATGATCCTGGACGCCATGTTCACACGCCCTCTTAAGCTCCTTATGTATCCTCTCCCCTTCATTTATTATAGGTATAAGAACACAATAGTCACTCGTTCTGCCATTGTATTCAAAACACTCAAACTCAGGTACACCCTCTTGTTTTCTGTACAGCATTACTGTCCCTGCTTTCCGGCTTACGCATATATCCCCGAATGATCTCAGCTGATGAGCGAGTCAAGATATATCATCGTATTCTCAATCTTCTTAAGATCATCCTGTTTTCCCATCTCTATTGATACGTATCTATCATAACCGCATTCCTTAAGGAACCCGAAAAGATCCTTATGCAGCTCCCTTTTCTCTATAGTCTTCAGACCCGGTTCACTTATATGGACATGATTGATAAGATGCCCCCTGCCCTCAAGAACCGATACCTGCTCACCATTCTCTATCATGGTCCCTGTATCCAGGTTTAACATAAAACCTGCCGATCCCACTTCTTCTATAAGATCAAGGGCGCCAACTGTATCGTTTATATAATTCGTATTGTAGATAGGAGGATTGGCTTCCATGGCCAGTACCGTCTTATGTTCCTTAGCATACTCACCCAATTCCCTGAAGAAGGAAACCGCACTGCCTGAATCCGCACCGTCCGGCACATTCCTGTTTCTCGGGCATCCGAATACAAGATTTCTACAGCCTATAGCTTCGGCAAAGTCAATCGCCTTCATGGTATAGTCAGTGAGTATCCTCCGTTCCTCATCACTTCCGAACAGGGCTTCCTTCCTGCCATACCATATGGACTGCATGGACGGGACCGACAGACCGTATTCCTTTTTCAAATTTCCGGCCCACTCTCCGGCTTCCTTAAGCCGGTCATACGGGGTCTTAGGAAATATTCTTGTCGGAGCTATCTCCAGTCCGCTGTATGACAGTTCCTTCATCATCCCGCATACTTCCCTATTATGTGAAGCATCCCAGGCTATGTTTGAGATTGACAGTCTTATCATACGATCATCCTTTTCACTGCAATGACTGCGTAAAGTCATGTATCCTCCTGAGAACTTCCCGCTTCCCCATGATGTATCCGTCATGTCCGCCGAAAACTCTGTCATGGATGGTCCTGTAGTCATAAAAGGCAGGCTTGCCCGGAAGTTCATTTACAAACTCAGCACCGGTAAGATATTCATATATTTCTGCGGCCGATACCGGTTCCGTTGCCGGATGCCAGAGCCTTATATCATCCTGCAGGGCTGTATTGATATCGTCCCACAGCCCCGACAGATCATAAAACTGATACACCGATCTGCTGTCCGTAAAGTTAAGGGCCGAAAAGCCCAAAGCCCTGAACCTGTCCTTAAGTTCTTCCCTGTCCTTACTGTCTGCATTGACCTTATAGAAACCGTTATCCTGTTTTATGTAATAGTTCTTAAGGGCTTCATCCCTTAAAGACAGTTCATTGAACTTGTCTTCCCTTAGCATAAAAGGAATGACATTTATAATATCATATATTAAATTCTTCCTGATATTGATGCCAAAAAGACCCGGAAGCCTTATTATAAGAGCATCTTCATACCTATCCCTTACCCACTCCTCGAGCCTGTACCTGTTAAGGCCATAGGGATGAAGGTCTTTTGTGTCAACATCCGTCGTCTCATCAACGCCCGCCGGATTCTTAAAAACATCGATCGTTGATATAAGGACCAGCTTGCGCGGTCTTATCCTTTCGATGTTTTCTTCAGCTTTAAGGATAAGGTCATAATCCTTATCCGGAGCGTTGTTTGCAAGATATTTCTCAGCCCTTAACCCCGCATATATCAGAAGGTCCGGAGCCGTATTGTATGCTTCCTCTATGTTTTTTGAATTATACAGGGCCCCTATACTTTCACCGGCTGCCCGGCAAATATTGCTTCCCACAAAACCCGTATATCCTACCAGTGCATTCATGTTTTCTCCGATCACGTTATCTTCTCTATGCTCTCATAACTGTAGCTCTTGCGTTTAAATATAAGATTAACAAGCAGTTGCAGGTATTTTATGATTATGGTAAGTATCCCGAAAAGTCCGAAGAATGAAACGGACAGAAAGAGGATCGTTGTTGTCCAGCCGGCTACCGGGTGTTTAAGCAGATATATGACAACCGAATAGATGAGCATAAAAAGGGACATGAACATCATAAATACCGTCATCGCCTTACCAAACCTGTATCCCATATTCGTAAAGAGGATCAGAACGTCAAGGGCCAGATCCGAGCGGTACTTCGACTCCCTTTTATCCTTCATTACCCCGGCCCCGTCAACGACCCTGTATTTGATATTATCCGCCTTAAGACCGCTGTTTGCGTATACGGCCTTCCTGTAAGGTATGGTCTTGTTTACGGTCTTTATTCGGTTTATCACGCGTCTGCTGAGTATCCTGAAGCTTTCGGTCATCATTCCGTATGACCCATCCGTCAGCGCGTCGAAAAGATGATAAAAGAGACCCGATGATACCTTCTGCTTCATATCCGGCGAAGCACTCACTATATCATAGCCTGTAAGAGATTGCCTGTAGACCTGCATGATCACTTCGGGGTCAAAATCCGATACAGGTTTATCAAACTCAAATACAAAATCACCTATAGCAAGATCCATGCCCGCATTCATTGCGGCTTCAAGGCCGTGAAAACTGCTTAAGTTTACAAGGCTTATACCTGTTGTCCCTGCAATACTTCCCGTTTTCCTGATAAGTTCGACGCTTCCGTCATCCGAATGATCGTTTACACATATGATCTCCGAATTCTCGAAATTATCTTCCATGACCTTTATGATCATGGACAGGAAAGAACCTATAAATGCTTCCGCATTATGAACATATATTATGCATGAGACAAAATTCTTTTCCTTATTTATCATGGCATCCGCACCTGTCATTTACAGCACCTCATCCAAATCGTATACCGTGTTGATCTTACCCGAAAGCACACCGATGAAAACCGGTTTATCGGAAAACTTCCTTATCAGGGTCGGCCTGGAATCATCTATCTCCGAACTTAAGAGTATCGGTTTCATAGAAAAGAGTGACTTTTTATATTCAAATCCGTATTCATCGCGCATATATTTTAAAACCAGCCCGCTCATGTACGGATATGCAGTTGCCGGTTTAGCCGGACAGTCATTACAGTTATACAGTCTTTCCTGTGAACATGCGCCGTTGCTGTCCTTCTGGCAGGTGAACTTCGGTACATCATCAAAGCTTACCTTATGCGGTGTAAAGGTTACCGAGGTAAGGGAATGATCCTGCGTCATTCCAAAGGGCATTATCGAAAAGAAGGGGCCGTCCATAACCGTAAATCCGATGTTCTTAAGCCTGTCATTTACATTACAGAGGATGATCTCGCACAGCTCGTATTTTATCTTGAATTCCTCAAAACCCGCAAGCTTAAGTATCTGGTTTATCCCCGCATAGGTTGAATTAAGCACAAACCCGGAACAAAACTCCTCTCCCCTCTCATCACGGATCACATATTCATCCCTACACCTGTCTATCGCCTTTATCCTTATCCCGTATTTTATCGTAAGCTGTTTATCGTATTTCTTAAGCTCTTCAAGAAAGTGATCCCTCAATATAAAAGCATCATAAGTATATTCCCTTGTCCTGAAGGCTCCGTCACACATCCCCGGTTTAAAGTAATTGTCGGGATTAAGCTCCTCACAGGGTATGCCGGCGGCCAGGCAGAAGTCCTTAAACTGGCTCCCGTCAGTCCAGGAATACTGGCTTGAAGTTGCATATATCTGGTCGAATTCCCTGTTAATGCAAAAGTCGTAATCCCTGCAGAACCTCTCAAAATAATGCGCCGATCTTAAGGCCGTCGATATGGATCTTGGATAGTGATATCCCTGATGCACCCGCGCCTGGTTGATATATGTCGCCCTCTTAAAGGGGGCATCATCACACTCAAGCACCAGAACCCTCAGGCCCTTTTTCAGGCTGTAAAGAGCCGAATACAATCCGTAAAGACCCGCTCCTATTATAATCCTGTCATATCTTTCCATGCCCGGTTCCAATCCCCCTATGATCATACATAATTAACAAAAAGAGTGATTATGACCATAAGGTTTGCCATACACATAAGAATAGCGGGAAGGGCTATTATCAGCCCTGCGCCTTCCTTATCATCCGTGCTCCCTGATATCCTATCATACTTCTTCTTGAACAGATAAACCGCCTGAAACGTCAGCGGAATAAAATACCTGCCCTGCAGGCCCTGCACCGTTCCTGCCCTGTATGGTGTCCATTCGATATATAGACTCAGAAAAGTAAAGATCACACTTACAAAAGTTGCAAGCCCCAGAATGACGGAGGGCCGTTTCCATATCTTAAGGCCTGTTTCATCTTCACATCTTATTATCTTCTCAGTGAAGCATACATATATAAGACCTGCTGCCGAAACAAAGATCACTAATATATTGCATCCGACACTGAAATAAGACAGAGATGCTGCAAAATAGGTCTTAAAGAGCCATTCCCCCTCTTCTATCAGCGTATAGATCATAACCTGCAGAAAGCTCGCGGGATGAGTGATAACATATTTAACCTGTTCTCCTGCCGAAACCCCTTCCGTATATTCCAGAAGATATCTTGATCCTATCCCCATAGGCCATACGACAGCAAGCAGGAAGATCATAATGCCTGCACAGGTTATATGTGCTGCATATTCCTTCCGGGAGCCGAAACGTTCAGCAGGTATTATAAAGGCCATAAGGACAAAGGGTGCATATACGATCTTACACGAGGCAACAAGTGCCAGTAAAATATAAAGGAAAACAATATCCCTTGTACTCATCCTTCCTTCTTTTTCCACCCTGAGCCACAGGCAATAGGCAATTATGAGCAGTGTTACCGCATAAGCCATTCCGTCTCCGGACAGAGATGCGCATTCATACATGTTCATGGGTAGGAGGCTTAGGATGAGCAGTATATTTTTGCCAAAGGGCATAAGCTTTATCGCATAATAGATCAGAATACCCGAAGCGACCAGTTCAAACAGCCTTCCCACGTAGGCGATAACATAAGGCCTGTTGCAGACAAGCCTCGTAAGCAGTACTCCGACCGCCTGCGGCAGGTAGGTAAGCGGTGAATAGAATGCCGTATTTGAATAAGTCAAAAATACCTGGTATTCACTTGCCTTCATGGTGAAGTTGTCACTCATATACCTTAGCCGGGTTCCGCTTCTGTCCCACATGTATATAAGGTTCTCGGGAACATAGCTTCCCCCTTCTCCCATATCATTTACGGGCGGTATAAAGTCACCTAAGGTTATTCCGTATGTCCTAAGCATATGCTCCGTTTCATCCGGTACCGAAGAAAGCGGGGAAACAGCCATGTAGGAAAGGCCAAACAGAAGATACAGTATAATGAAAAGAGTCTCTGCCTTAAGACGGCCCCTGACCTTAAGGATAAAAAAGGAGACGGCGGCAAAACCGGCAACAGCAAAAATATAGCTCGCCGTCTTCACCGTACCCTCGGATATCCAGTTATACTCAGGCTTCTTGGCAAGTATCCATCTTACGGTAAAGAACATCAGCACGGCACCCGCAAAGATACCCGCTGCAGGTCCCCAAAAACCTGATTTTGATCTTTCAGCACTATCGCTCATAAAACCTCATTTCTTCTTAGGCCACCTGACGATAAAGGGCAGGAATTTATTGACGAACATTACTATCGGAACCTCAACGATCAGCACAATGATAAGTATTATCACGTCGTCCGGATAGCGGCCTATCTCAGGCACGTATTTCTTATAAAGGGTATAGACCGTACCCAGCACCGGAAGCGGATTATGGGTTGCCATCATGGTAAGCGAATTCTTCCCGAAGTATTCAAGCGGCCTGCATTTTATGTTTAATACCTCTCCCAGATAAAGAATCGCCACCGACATGAGTATGCCGGTAAGATACTGGAGGGGCAGGCTTACGATCCTTACAAAGGCATAATCCACGAAATGATTGGGCTGGGCTATCGGAAAATCAATTATGATCCAGATGATACAGGCTGCGATCATGACTTTGCGGTTAAGCTTCATGATCCTGTCCTTATACTCAAAATAAAAATATCCGGCATAAATGAAAACGCAGGACATAAGTATCCTCGTAAACTTAACGAAGGTAAACCAACCGTCTGCATACTCCTCTATGATGCCCACAGTAAGGATCCACCAGCAGACAAGACTCAATGCCGTTATTAAGGCATATCCTATCCACTCTTTTACAAGTCCCGCCTTATCATCCTTATCCTTCCTTCTCCCGAAATATCTTAACATCAGGACACATATAACCTCAGCAAAAAAGAGGACGGGCATAAACCACAGGGCGTCATATCCTGAGAGAGTCACTGTGCTCTTTACTATCTCCAGGATGTTGGAATAACTGCCATCCTTAAATACAACCCGCATGAAAACATAATAGGCAATTATAAGGGCAGAAAATGTAAAATACGGATACAGGACTCCTTTTACCCGCTTAAGGATTATCTGCCATGCATTTTCATTTCTCCACCTGTCAAGGTAATTGAGAAGGGCTCCCGACACAAAAAAGAAAATAGCCATACAGAAGGAACCTATCCACGAACACATCGGATTATCACCCGTATCAACGTGGGCAAGGATAACGACTACTATGCCTATGCCGCGTGCAATGTCAAGATAATTAAGTTGTTTTTTATGTGTTTTTTCAGCCATATTTACAAAATCCCGTTAAGCTCCTGATATGTTCTCTTGGCATAAGAATCAGTCATCCCGCAGACATAATCCGTCACCATAAGAAGCCTTAAATAGAGCTTCTCTTTATCGTCGGCTCCCTGTGAATACTTCCTGTAGATCCTTAGATAATTATCAGACATAAGCCTGGTGAGCTTGTCACGTATGGCTGTCTTTTCTTCATCCCATTTTGGTGTATCGTAATAAATAAAGGCATCCGTGAATTTCTCAAGAAGAAAGTCAAATATGGCCGAGGCCGCAACCTCGAGCTTGAGGATGGGCTTTGAAATAAATACATATCTGTAGGCGATATCTGACAGGGCCTCTATCAAAAGACTGCCCCTTGAAAGTGAGATCAGATCCCTCCTGCAGTTACCGGACATTATATCATCGTAATTATCAATAAATGCGTCAGTTACGGCATTTATAAGGAGTCCCTGCACGCTCACTATCCAGTTGGATACCGCATAATTGCCCGCAGGTTCGTAGCGGTTGTCAACAGCCCTTTGGTAAAGCTTCATAAGCCGTTCAAGGGCAGAGACGTAAAGATCAAGGGATTCCTCATCAGCCTTGTCAATAAATCCATCCCGGAATTCCTCAAGCTCTTCGTAAAGACTGTTGAACGAAATATTGCCCTTCTTTACGGCATCCTCGATGTCTGCCGTGTTATAGGCTATATCATCGGCCGCTTCGAGCAGGAAGGTCAACGGATGCCTGCTGCCGTCAAGACCGCACGAACTCTCTATATCCGTAAAATTATCCCTGTCGGCATAAAAATATCCCATCTTCTTATGCCTGATATCCCTGTCCGGATCCTTCCTGTCATAGCTTATATCAAGTGAAGAACCCGGATACTTTATCATCGTGGCAAGCAGGGCCTTAGTAAGGTTCATTCCCCTTTCGTCCACCAGGAAATGCAGCTTGGTCACAACCCTTAATGCCTGGGTGTTCCCTTCAAAATGATAAAAGTCATTCTTCATCTGTTCGGATAATATATCCGAAACCGCCACACCCCCATATTCAAGCTTACTTAAATTTCTCTTAAACCAGTCCTGGATCGCGCTCTCGCCGAAATGACCGAAGGCCGGATTCCCGATATCATGAAGCAGTCCCGCACATTGGAGAACATCGCATATATCGGCCCTTGTCTGTTCCGTAAAATCATCCGAAAGCTTCTCCTTAAGGATCCTTGCCCCAACACTCTGCCCCAGTGACTTTGCAAAGGATGATACCTCCAGCGAGTGAGTCAGCCTGGTCCTTATAAAGTCACTGTTATCGAGCGGAAACACCTGTGTCTTGTCCTGAAGCCTCCTGAAGGACGGTGAGCTTATTATCCTGTGGTAATCCTTCTCAAATTCCGTCCTGAGATCAGAGGACGGTCCGTTCTTATGATATTCTCTTAAGCGCTCTGCGCACATTAACCGGTCCCATTTCATAAAAGCACCAAAAACCTCTCAGTTTACCGGGGTTGATATTAAGAGAAATCCGCCGCCCGGCGGATTTCTCAGATGTGACTAACCCTTGAATGACGGATCAAGCAGGTTATACTTGATTATGCAGTAGATTGCCCTGAATCCGTCCTTGACACCTATCTTCTTACCCTCATTATAGGTTCTGGGATAATAGGAGATAGGCACTTCATATATCTTACATCTCTTTTTTGCTATCTTGGCCGTTATTTCCGGCTCGAATCCGAACCTGTTCTCAACTATGGGGATAGACTGGATGACCTCCCGCCTGAACATCTTGTAACAGGTTTCCATATCTGTAAGCGCAAGATCCGAAAAGAGGTTGCTCATAAAGGTCAGGAACTTGTTGCCCAAGCTGTGATAAAACCTCTTTATCATATATTTCTCGCTTCTTGCATACCGGCTTCCGTACACGACATCCGCATCTGCCCTACCCGAAACAAAGGGCTCTATAAGAACATTGTAATCCTTGGGATCATATTCACTGTCCGCGTCCTGAACTACCACAAGATCACCTGTCGCAGCCTTGAATCCGTCGCGCAGGGCCGCACCTTTGCCCATATTGTTCTTGTGATAAAGAACCTTATCCACCGTCTTGCCAAGTTCCGTCTGTAAAAGCTCCCTTGTCCCGTCTGTGGAATGATCATCCACCAGGATTATCTCGAGGTTCTTGATACCGCAGTCCTTAACCGACGCAATGATCCCTTCAAGAGTCTTTCTCTCATTGTAAACCGGTATTACCACCGAAAGCTTAAGCGTATCCCTGTCAAGCTTCATCAGTCTCCGTCCTTCTCCTCATCCGCCCTGTCATCAGGGCTTTATATTTATAGATATCGTGGATTCGTTTATGTTAGCCTCTATATCCCTTGTTACCACGTCGTTCCAGTCGGGATTGCTAATGGTCAGCGTATACATGCATGGCATCAGCGGAGCTATATCCGCGCTCTGTCCCGCATTTACAACCTGCTCCGAAAAGCCCGGGATCGCAACCGTGGTATTGTCGTATCCCATGTTTACAACAAACTTGATGTACGGAAGCTTGACGATGAACTCTCCGTCATTCTGTCCCGAATATTTATCGCTTGAAAGATCGATCATCAGTGATGACAGCTTATCCGTGTTGGTAGACATATATGAAACAAAATGATCCACTACCGTCTGAGGAAAAGCCTTAAGGTTTCCCCCTTCGTCCTCATATGCCATCTTGCTTGCCACAAAGGCAGAATCACCTGAAGCAATGGCCTTCTGAAGCTGGTCGAGGAGTTCCTTATATGACTCAGCCTGTCCGTAGTTCCCGGATGATGCCTCACCTTCTGATGAAGCTGTATCATCCGAAGCTGCTGCAGCTGTGGGATCATAATCATCCGGATCGGTTGCTGCCGGTGTTTCCTCACCGATAGCCGTAGGAGCAGCCGGAACCATGGTTCCGTCATCATTATACAGCACACCGGACCCGGTTCCTTCCCCGCCCAATGTTCCTGACGCTGCCGCTTCATACGCGTTACGGAATATACCTGTATAGGTGAGCATATCAGTAGGAATGGAAACATTCTTAGCGCGTACGCTTCCCCCTTTATGTCCCTTGCCGTAAGCTACCAGCGATACTATAAGACACACTATAAGGATACCGCCGAATATGTATGCCGACAGTCCGCTGATCCCTTCCATAAGTCCCTCGGGTACGGCAAATGCCGGGCCATTCGTTCCTGCCCTGCCAGCCCTTCTTAAGCCGGGCCTTGCAGCAGCTTCTTCCCTCTTCATGTCTCCGTTGACACTTTTCTCTATCTCTTTGGCAAGACGGCTGCTTGCCAGGTCAGCATGACTTAAGTTCCCCTGACCGGGTGCGCCGAACCGTCCGATGGCCTGTCTTCCCACACCGGACATCCCGGGATTCTGTCTTCCCATACCGGGATTACTCATTGGCGGTACTCCCATACCGGGATTTCCCATTGGCGGTACTCCCATTCCGGGACGTCCCATGTTCGGGTTGACCATATTCGGATTACCCATTCCCGGATGACCCATATTCGGGTTGACCATATTTGGGTTGCCCATTCCGGGATGGCCCATATTCGGGTTTCCTATATTCGGGTTGCCCATTCCGGGATGACCCATATTCGGGTTGACCATATTCGGATTACCCATTCCGGGATGACCCATGTTTGGATTGCCCATATTCGGATTGTTCATACCCTGACCAGGCATTCCGGGGTTCCCCATATTCATATTATTCATATTATTATTGTTTCCGTTGTTGTAGTCCATAACACTACCCTTTCAAACCAACCTACAATAGAATAACACAAATGTCACAATAAATCCACTTCAACCTGTTTTAAACGAAATCCGTCTCTTATCGAACTGCCCCGCCTCTCCATACCGTCGAGGTTTCCCCTGTAAAGTATGGCAGGGAAGGCATGATACCATATCTGTTCGCCTTCATTAACGGGATAGTAAATCTTCATGCCCTCCCACTCTCCGCTGTCGCAGTAAGCTTCGGGATAATCCCTCTGGCTGACAATATACCCGGTTATACCCGTTTCCAACGCCATGCGTTTATCATCACTTGCATACATCCTTATTCCCCGGACAAGTCCCGAAAGAAGAAGGATAAGGAGGATCACTGAAAACAATACACCCGCAACCTTAACGGGCCGCCCTCCCCTGCCTTCTTTTCCTCCGGATATTTCCGGGATCAGATTTATGCACAGATCACCCGCGCCATA
>DPZM01000229.1:13350-17363 GCA_003535955.1 Lachnospiraceae bacterium
CATAAAGAAAGCAAAGCATATAAGCAGGACCGCCCCCATAAAGACATATGAGATTTCCTTTTCTTCCGCTTTACCCGCTCTCCTGCGAAGAACCGGTAAAATAAGAGTTATAAGGATCCTTACGATCACAGCCATACAGCCGGCGAATGCGGACAGTGACAGAAAGCGGTTGGCCTGTCCCTGTTCTTCCCACCAGACAGGGAACCATTCCCTTATGCTCTGGTCTATAAGCGCGGTGTCTTTGGTATATCTTGCCCATACCACTACCTCATCTGCCTCATGCCTTACTCCCTCTAAGGGTACCTTCCAGTCAGGGTTGAACAGATCGACGGAAGGGAACGGATAAACGAGCCATCCGGTTATAAGATAATTCCTGATGAAAAAAGGAAGGACAAGGACCAGACCGGACAGGATGTATTTCACGATATCCCCGTATTTTTTCTCCCGTATCAAAAAGACAAGCGGATAAAGTGTAATGAGGGCAAGTACTCCCACGCTCAGCTTCACGGTCACGAGAAAGATCGAAAACACACTGAGCAGGGAAAATACAGTAACCCTGTCATTACAGCCTTCCGGTTGTGTGTCTTCTTCGATACATACGACCCATCGTATCACAAGCCATATTATCATCCATATAACCCCGAAATCGGTTGAAGGTGAAGTTATTTCGAAAGCAGTTATGATAAAGTACGCAAAAGGGGCAATACACAGAAAGTCACTCACCCTTAACTTAAAGCTGTTTCTTCCTGTGTCTTCTTTTACTTTAAGATGTCCGGCATACCGGCAGATCGAGTAAACCATCGTAAAAGCCGCGAGAAAACCCGACACGGAGTGCATTGACCGGCCGAGAAAATGAAATGAAAAAAGAGCGCACAGGGCAAAATAGGAATTGTTAAATCCAAGCCGCGTCTGCATGTGTGCAAGCCCTTTAACAACTCCATAGCTTTCGATCCAGTGGATGCTCTGTGCATGATAGGTCCCGGAATCATAGGTAAACGATGATGCGGCGGTAAAATAGGCGCACACAAGGATAACGAGGCCGGAAACGGCAAGCGTACCCGCGGCTTTTGCCTTTCCTGCGGTCTTGCCGTCAAATACGGAAAATAACGACTTTAACCTGTCCCTGTGCCTTTCCCTGTCTGCGAATGCAGCTGCAAGGCATACAAGAATAAGAATGATATTAGCGGTAAGGCCCACTCCGCCAAAAATACTGAAGTACTCACTGTAGGCGGTAAGTATGGCGATCCCGCCCATTACATACCCGGAGAAAGAGCTTTCTTTCCCGGTAAAGCGCGTCAGCACAAATGAACCGCATATATAGCATGTTATAAGGATATACAGCCAGTTAAGAAGGGTAAACAGCATGATCTACTTCCCCGCGTGATACAGGTACTCCCGCTTGGCGTCCTCTACCATCTGTCTCTTTCTGAAAAAATGATTGGATATGATCAGTACAGGAAGGCATATAAATACCTTGCCCCCTATCGAGATCAGGCACTCACGAAGTCCCGTGGGTATGGTCATACGAAGGTCCTGTCTGTAAGCATACAGGTACAAAAGGGGGTAAAGGCATAACCACCCTATAATGGCCGCTCCCGTCTCGATCACGGCATAATCAAGTATTGCAATTCCCGAGAGCCTTCCGTACTTAACCCCCGTTTTCTCTGCATAATGACCCGTTGCCGATCCTGTTACAAACAGGATACACATCTCGATAAAAGCATCCGGCCTTCCAAATACAACCCCCGTGAGGATACATGAAACCACCGGAACCAGAACTCCTGTAACGATCCCGCTGATCGACGCAACGATAACAAGCGCCACCGCGCATATACGGATAGCCCACTCATCTCCAATATAAGGGATGTTCCATACCGTGACATTGATCATTATCAGCAGTATGGTACCCACTACGATCGATATAACAGTTTTTGTATCAAATCTGTTTTCCATGCATTCAGTTTACCACAGCAGTGGGAATACTTACAATATCTTTATATCTTGAGGAATAAATGATAAGGTCACCTATTTCCTTATCAAGCATTGTCTTAAGAGCCATGGCATAGTACTCAAGCTGTACATGATAGCGATCGGCAAGATCCTTTATATCATCTGCCCTGTCGGTCTTGTAGTCAACAATGACTATCTTGTCATCCTCAATAAAATACGCATCTATGATACCCTGAATGATGATACCGTCATGCGAGAACATAAAGGGCTGCTCCCTATAAAGAAGGCCGCGCTCATCCGCCCTTTTCATCCTGCCCGCCAGCGGACTGTTGACAAAACCGCTTATTTCATGGATCTTAACACAGTCCGCGAGTGACTCTTCCATCAGCCCTTCTCTTTTGACATATTTAATAAATTCTTCTATGTCTTTATCGGTCGTTCCCTTCGAATAATCCCATATCTCAAAGATCCTGTGTACTGCGGTTCCGTGCAGGGTTGCAGATATCTCCTCCTCACTTTCCTTAATAAAGTCCGGAACATACGGAACTGCCCTTTCTTCTTTATAGAGCTCTTTGGCCGTATCCGGCATTTCCTTATCGGTCCCTGTCTGTTCCTGCATACTCCGCTTCTTAAGCTCCGTGACTGATATCTTCTCGAAGGCCTTACCGGCATCCTTGTAGGGATAAACGAAGGAAAATCGCTCCTTCACGATATCAGAAGTATTCCCCTGGCCTTCAAGCCTTCGCAGGAGTTCTTCTCTTTCGGCTTCACGTTCCACGCTTTCCCTTATCTCCTCATTGACAAGGCCTGCTGCGGAAAGCGTGTTAACCGTTATGGAAGGCAGACCCGCATTGGCAAGTCCGTAGGTTATAAGATCAAGATAACAGGAGCATTTTATGAGTCCTTTATCGGAGGCAAGAGCCTTATCTATGTCCTTGACCACTCCGGTCAAGATCAGTTTTTCCTTGGCTCTGGTCATGGCAACATATAGAACCCTCTCTTCTTCTGCCAGAAGTTCCCGGGTTTTTCTTATTACAGCGGCCCGTTTCATTGCCGTTGTCTGCCTGATCCTTAATACAGGATCCACAAGTTCTATGCCCAGTCCCAGGTCAATATCGGGAACCACAGTCCCGGTAAGGTCCATCTTATTATAATTCTTCTGAAGCCCCGCAAGGAAACATACCGGAAATTCAAGACCCTTACTCTTGTGTATGGTCATTATCCTGACCGTATCATCATTCTCATCAAGTGTATTGGCTTCTCCGTAATCCACCTCATATTTCTTCAGCATCTCAATATAGCGGACAAAATGGAAGAGACCCTTATAGCTTGTCTTCCCGTAGTCCTCCGCTTTCTTAAGGAGCATGTTAAGGTTGGCGCTTTTTTTCCTGCCGCCGTCAAGAGCTGCCACGCTGAGTCCGTAACCGCCCTCTATTATCTCAAGAAGAAGTTCATAAACCGGGGTATATCCCGTCTTGCTTCTCAGCCTGTTATATTCATCAAGAAAAGCCGATACCTTGTCATGCAGGCCTGATGTCTCGTCCTCTTTGCATCTGCACAGGGAATCATACAGATATGTCCCTTTATAGCCTGTCTTAAGCTTTGCAAGATCTTCATTCAGAAATCCGCCGAAGTATGACCTTAAGACAGCAGCCAGCTTAATGTCCTGGAGCGGGTTGTCGAGTACGCTTAAGTAATCAAGAAGCACCGACACTTCCATCGCCGCAAAATAGCCTTCCGAACTCATTGTATGAACCGGAATCCCGGCTCCGGATATTACCTTCTTAAAGGTCTCATCCCACCCCTTGGCGGTTCTGAGCAGAATAACGATATCCGAATATCTGACCGGCCTCTTCCTTGCAGGATCTTCTTCAGTCGGATCAGCTACCGTCTGCTCCTTCATAAGTGTCTTGATCCTTGAAGCAATGACTCTTGCTTCCAGTTCCCTCCGGTTAATGTTCTCATCGCCCGCAGTAAGGATAAGCTCGGTCTTTTCAAGCTTCTCCTCTGTCTCAGGATAGGCTGCTCCGTAATTAAGCCTTGCCGCATCATCATACTCGATC
>DPZM01000069.1:0-303 GCA_003535955.1 Lachnospiraceae bacterium
CCGACTTTGACCTAAACCTGCCAAGGGCGCGGGAGAAGGCATATCCTATGCCGGAAACAGGACTTAAAACAAATATAAGGGGATTAACACGTTCATTTTCCTCTCCTTCATTTTCAGCCCTGTTTAAAAGATAAATAATAAGAACAGAGACGAGAAACAGGGTCAGCCCCTTTCCCGTCCCACGGTAGTTGTTATATGTGGTTATTAAGGATGCCCATAACTCTTTCAAGGCCTTCTCCTAATGATCATTATGCTGTAAGAATTACTCCGTAATTCTTTTGATACGCTCGCCGCTAAGGCATC
>DPZM01000069.1:377-3888 GCA_003535955.1 Lachnospiraceae bacterium
ATCTTCGATGGTACCCCTTATGATAACTATCTCTCGGCCCTCATCGGATTATTGAGAAAATCCTCATATGCCAGCCTGATACCGTCCTCAAGCTCCGTCTTATATGTCCATCCGAGAGCCTTCGCCTTGGATACATCAAGCAGCTTCCTGGGTGTTCCGTTTGGCTTGCTCGTATCCCAGCGGATCTCTCCTGTGTAGCCTATAACCTTAGCCGTAAGCTCGGTAAGCTCCTTAATGGTAAGCTCCTTGCCCGTACCCGCGTTTACCGTCTCATCTCCTGAATAATTATTCATAAGGAATACACACAGGTTGGCAAGATCATCCACATAGAGGAATTCCCTTAAGGGACTTCCGTCCCCCCAGCATGTCACATATGGAAGCCCCTGCTCCTTGGCCTCATGAAAGCGCCTTATAAGGGCAGGCAGCACATGTGAATGGGTGGGATGGTAATTGTCATTCGGCCCATACAGGTTGGTGGGCATCACACTTATATAATCGGTCCCGTACTGTTTATTCAAAAACTCGCAATATTTTAAGCCTGAAATCTTGGCGAGGGCGTAAGCCTCGTTGGTCTTCTCAAGCTCCGATGTAAGGAGACAAGACTCCGGCATGGGCTGTGGTGCCATACGGGGATAAATACATGATGAACCCAGGAACTCAAGCTTCTTACATCCGTTCTCGTAAGCGCTGTGTATAACATTCATCTCAAGGATCATGTTAAAGTACATAAAATCAGCAAGTGCCTCGCTGTTCGCCACGATCCCGCCCACCTTGGCAGCGGCAAGAAAGACATACTCCGGTTTCTCTTCCCTGAAGAACTTCTCAACATCCTCCTGTCTGCACAGATCAAGCTCCTTGTGGGTCCTTGTTATAATGTTTGTATATCCCTGTCTTTCAAGTTCACGTACTATTGCGGATCCGACCATTCCCCGATGTCCGGCAACATATATCTTGGCATTTTTATCCATCATATTTATTTACTTCCATTTCCTGTTTCTCTATTTGGCTGCTCTCTTGCCTTCTCTGTATTCTTTAGCACTCACTCCGGCGATAGCCTTCATGTCCGAATCTACCATCATTGAAACAAGTCCCGGAAAATCAACCTTCCTCTTCCATCCAAGTTCCTTCTCAGCCTTGGAACTGTCACCCCAGAGGAACTCAACCTCGGCAGGCCTGAAGTATCTGGGATTTACATCTACAAGGAGACGGCCCGATGCAGCGTCATATCCCTTCTCGCTGACTCCTTTACCCTTCCACTCTATATCAATACCAACCTCTTTGAATGCCAGCTCAACGAATTCCCTTACCGTATGGGTTTCATTCGTTGCAAGCACATAGTCACCCGGCTTGTCCTGCTGGAGCATTCTCCACATACCTTCCACATAATCACCTGCAAAGCCCCAGTCACGCTTGGCATTTAAGTTACCTAAAGAAAGCTTCTCCCTCTCATCAGCCATGATAGAAGCAACGGCACGGGTGATCTTCCTTGTAACAAATGTTTCACCTCTTCTTGGCGACTCATGGTTAAACAGGATACCGTTGCAGGCAAAAAGCTTATATGCTTCCCTGTAATTAACGGTTATCCAGTAAGCATAGAGCTTGGCAGCACCGTAAGGACTCTTGGGATAGAACGGAGTCTTCTCCGACTGGGGTGCAGTCTCCGGAAGGCCTCCGAAAAGTTCGGATGTCGAAGCCTGATAGAACTTGGTCTTAACGCCTGACTTTTTTATCGCGTCAAGAAGCCTTAATGTTCCGATACCCGTTGTCTCTGCAGTATACTCGGGAACCTCAAAGGATACGGCAACGTGTGACTGAGCCGCAAGATTGTATATCTCCGTAGGCTGTATCTGCTCTATAAGCCTGTTTAAGTTGCTCGAATCGGTAAGATCGCCGTGATGCAGGAACATGGTCTTGTCCCTTACTTCCCTGTCATAATAGAGGTGGTCGATCCTGTCCGTACTTATACTTGAGTGGCGTCGGATGATACCATGGACCTCATATCCCTTATCAAGCAGAAGCTCTGCAAGATATGATCCGTCCTGACCGGTGATTCCTGTTATCAATGCTACATTTCTCATTGTAATTTCTCCTATCTGTGATTTTAAGGTAATATATTAACCGAAGCCACACCTACTATAATACCGAGAATGGCCCCGCACAGTACCTGAAGAGGAGTGTGTCCTATAAGAACCTTCAGCTGTTCCTGATCAAATTCCAGCTTAAATTCTCCATTCTCAGGCATCCTGAAGAATTCCATGATCCGGTTTAAAATTTCGGCCTGATTGCCTGTCTCCCTGCGGACTCCCCTGGCATCATACATTACTATTATCGCAAGGATCGTGGATACGGCAAATGCCGCGGAATCGAGTCCGTAATCATAGCCTGCCGCCACACACAGGGCACACACCGTGGCCGAATGGCAACTTGGCATACCGCCCGAACCCACAAGTCTTTCAAAATTGATCTTCTTGTTAAGGGCCATGTCAATAAGGGTCTTCACCACCTGGGCAATAGCCCAACCAAGCACTGCAGCTAACAGCATTCTATTGTGAATTAAATCTGTCAAATATTGCATTTTATAAATAATTACCGATGTATTCCGATATGGCCTTTTCCCAATCGGAATACATATGTTCTGTCGTAAGCTTAAACATATAATTCTCAAGGACCGAAAACCTGGGACGGTCAGCCGACTGTGGATTCATTTCCTTATACTGCTCACTGGTAACCGGTATAACCTCGGTTTTTTTACCTGCCAGAGAGAATATCTTTTTAGTAAAGTCAGCCCAGCTGCACTGCCCTTCACAGGTCCCGTGAAA
Source organism: Lachnospiraceae bacterium (assembly GCA_003535955.1). Classification (GTDB taxonomy): domain Bacteria; phylum Bacillota; class Clostridia; order Lachnospirales; family Lachnospiraceae; genus UBA2868. The sequence goes on from DPZM01000069.1 coordinate 3,197, forward strand.
GAGACCGTAATTCTCTGTAGGAAGAAGATAGGCAACCGCCTTGGCAAGTTCAGCCGTGCTTGTGGGCGACCCCAGCTGATCGTTTACCACAGTGATCTTATCATGAGTCTCCGAAAGGCGGAGTATTGTCTTAACAAAGTTCTTACCGTCACCGTAGAGCCATGCGGTCCTTATGATAAAGAAATCCTTTGCAAACTGCTTAACGAAATTCTCACCGGCAAGCTTGGTGATACCATACATTGCCTTGGGACCGACAGGATCAAACTCCGTATATGGAACGGTCCCGTCTCCCGCGAAAACATAATCGGTAGAAATATGCATCATTTTGGCATCCGTCTCGGTTGCCGCGATGCTTAAGTTTCTGGGGCCGATCGCATTGATCTTATATGCCGCATCCTTCTGGACCTCACATGCATCAACGGCTGTATGGGCCGCACAGTTTATCACGGCATATGGCCTTACTTCCTTAAACAGATCAAGGCATGCATCAAGGTTTGTTATATCAAGATCCCTTACGCCTTCAACCTTAAAATCGGTATTCACAAGCTCATACTCAGTATTGCCTTCATAGAGCCTGTTTATCTCACGCCCCAGCTGGCCGTTGCAGCCGGTGATGATTATCTTCTTCATATCATGCTCCGTATATAACGCGCTTATGCGTACTTTTAAAATAAACCAACATATAGTATACT
>DPZM01000255.1:0-5525 GCA_003535955.1 Lachnospiraceae bacterium
GGCAACGGAACACCGGCCAAGCTGTGTTATGTATATTTCAAGCAGCGCAACAGGACCTTAAGGGGGCGGGATTACGCAACCTTTGTGAATTACTGGATGGCGGTATCGGGACATATAGGTATACATGATGCCACATGGAGGGGGAAGTTCGGCGGTGAGATATACAAGACTGCCGGTTCCCACGGATGCGTGAATGTACCCAAGAGCTTTGCGGCACAGCTTTACGATGTTGTTGAAGTCGGTACACCCTGCGTGATGTACTACTAGATTTATACGGCGAAAAACACGAAGTGTTTTGAGCCTGCCGTATATCATAAATGAAAATGTTTAAAGGAGGAGAATCATGAAAAGAGTTTACAACTTTTCGGCAGGTCCCGCAGTTCTACCTGAAGAAGTACTTAAAGAAGCTGCAGATGAGATGATGGATTATAAGGGAAGCGGAATGTCCGTAATGGAGATGAGCCACCGTTCCAAGGTTTATGATACCATTATCAAGGAAGCTGAAGCAGACATTAGGGAGCTTATGAACATTCCCGATAATTACAAGGTACTCTTCCTTCAGGGTGGTGCCAGCCAGTTCTTCGCGGAAGTTCCCATGAACATGATGAAGAATAAGAAGGCAGGCTATATCATTACCGGACAGTGGGCCAAGAAGGCCTTCCAGGAAGCCAAGATATATGGTGAGGCTGTTGAGCTTGCATCGTCTGCCGACAAAACCTTTTCATATATTCCCGATTGCTCCGATCTTCCGATAACGGATGATATGGACTATGTATATATCTGTGAGAACAACACTATTTACGGCACCAAATTTAAGGAGCTTCCCAACACCAAGGGTAAGGATCTTGTGGCAGATGTATCCTCATGCTTCTTATCGGAGCCTGTTGATGTATCAAAGTATGCGGTTATCTACGGCGGTGTTCAGAAGAACGTAGGTCCCGCAGGCTGTGTTATCGCGATCATCAGGGAAGACCTTATAAGGGATGATGTACTTCCCGGAACTCCCACCATGCTTAAGTGGAAGACTCAGGCTGATGCCGATTCTTTATACAATACACCTCCCTGCTACACGATCTATATCTGCGGCAAGGTATTTAAGTGGCTCAAGAAAATGGGCGGCCTGTCTGCAATGAAGGAGCTTAATGAGAAGAAGGCCAAGATCCTTTACGACTATCTTGACGAAAGCAAGCTCTTTAAGGGTACGGTTGAGAAAGAGTCAAGATCTCTTATGAATGTTCCTTTTGTTACAGGTAATGAGGAGCTTGACGCCAAGTTCGTCAAGGAAGCCAGGGAAGCCGGATTAGAGAACCTTAAGGGTCACAGGACGGTTGGCGGAATGAGGGCTTCGATCTACAATGCAATGCCTATCGAGGGTGTTGAAGCCCTGGTTGAATTCATGAAGAAATTTGAAAAGGAGAATGCGTAATGTTTAAGTATACATGCTTAAATCCGATAGCCCAGGTGGGACTTGAGAAGTTTACGGGTAATTTCGAAAAGACTGATGACATAAAGGAGGCACAGGGTGTTCTTGTAAGAAGCGCATCCATGCATGATATGGACCTTCCCGAAGGTCTGCTGGCAGTGGCGAGGGCCGGTGCCGGCGTAAACAATATTCCTCTTGACGAATGCGCAGGAAGGGGAATAGTTGTATTCAATACACCCGGCGCCAATGCCAACGGTGTTAAGGAGCTTGTTATAGCGGGTATGCTGCTTGCATCACGTGATGTTGTAGGCGGTATCAACTGGGTTGAGAGCGCTAAGGATGAAGCCGATATCGCCAAGATGGCCGAGAAGGAGAAGAAGAAATTCGCAGGAACCGAGATTCAGGACAAGAAGCTGGGTATAATCGGTCTGGGGGCGATCGGTGTAAGGGTAGCCAATGTTGCAAAGCACCTCGGGATGGAAGTGTACGGATATGATCCCTATATTTCCGTGGATGCCGCATGGAACCTGTCACGTGATATTAAGCATGTGCTTGATATTAACGAGATATATGAGCAGTGCGACATAATCACGATCCATGTTCCCCTTATGGATTCAACAAAGAACACGATCAATAAGGAAGCCATTGACAAGATGAAGGACGGGGTTATAATCCTTAACTTCGCAAGAGACCTTCTGGTTGAAGAGACGGCTGTGCTTGATGCCATCAAGGCAGGTAAGGTGCGCAAGTACGTATCCGATTTCCCCAATCCCACAACGGCAGGTAAGGAAGGTTGTATAGTCATCCCTCATCTCGGAGCTTCTACCGAGGAATCGGAAGATAACTGCGCGAAGATGGCTGTAAAGGAGTTAATGAACTATCTTGAAAACGGTAATATAGTCAATTCCGTTAACTTCCCGGGCTGTGATATGGGCGTATGTGAAAATGCGGGCCGTATAGCGATCATGCATAAGAACGTGGCCAATATGATATCAAGGTTTACGGGTATTTTCGGTGAATCCGGCCTCAATATTTCCGATATGACCAATAAGTCAAAAGGAGAGTATGCATATACAATGATGGATCTGGATGTGCCGGCTTCGGATGATATCGTTAAGAAACTGGAAGCTGTTGATGGTGTTATCAGGGTAAGGGTAGTAAAGTAATAATTTATGATCTTAAAAATTGATGGAAAAATTGATTCAAATAATGCTCAGGCCTTTGAAGAGAAGCTGCTCGGAGCACTGAAGGAGGACAAGGATATTGATCCTGTCCTTGACGCGGAAGACCTTTTATATATTTCAAGTGCCGGTTTAAGAGTTCTCATGAAGGCACGTAAGGCATTGGGAAGGCCCTTTTCGGTCATTAATCTGTCACCGGAGGTATACGAAATATTTGAGACCACCGGGTTCACGGATATTTTGGACGTAAGTAAGAAACCAAGGGAAATAACCCTTGAAGGCTGTGAGATCATAGGAAAGGGTTTTTACGGGACGGTGTACAGGATAGATGAAGACACTATAGTCAAGATGTATAATTCGCCCGATGCCATATCGATGATCAAGAATGAGAAGAAGATGGCCAAAATGGCTTTTGTAAAGGGGATTCCTACGGCCATATCCTTTGATATCGTCAGCTCGAACGGCTGCTACGGGTCTGTTTTCGAGCTTCTTAAATCAAAAAGCTTTAATGATATGATCGTGGATGAACCGGACCGGGTTGATGAGATCGTCCGTATGTATACCGGGTTTATGAAAGAAGTCCATCAGACGGTCATGGATCCGGGAACCCTTCCTTATGCCAGAGACCGGTTTATTTATTATCTTGATACGATCGTTGAACTCCTGGATGCCGATACGGCTGATAAATGCAGGAAGCTTATCGAAGCGGTGCCGGATGATCTGCATGTAGTGCATGGTGACATCCAGATGAAGAATGTCATGATGTCCGATAATGAGCCAGTGCTCATAGATATGGATACCCTGAGTATAGGCCAGCCGATATTTGACCTGCAGGGGCTCTATGTGACATATATGGCTTTTGAAGAGGATGAGGAAGACAATTCAATTAAGTTTCTGGGGATAGAGACGCAGACCTGCGCTCATATATGGGATTTGATCATAAGGGATTACTACGGAATAACCGATGAAGAGAAGCTTAAGGTAATTACCGATAAGATACGGCTCTTAGCCTATATCCGTTTTTTGCACATTATCAATATCAATCAGGACAGAGACAGTGAGCTGGGACAGATACGGATAAAACACGGGTCAGAACACTTAAGGGAACTGGTAGGGCGTATTGATGATCTTATGATACCATGATCTAAAGCTTGAAGTCGAAATCGGGTCCCAGATCTTCCCTGTATTTGTTTTCGGCTTCGACACCCTGCTCGGATGCAAGGTCCATGTATTTGATAAACACATCTTCAATATTCATATTAAGTTCGGATGCAAGCTCCTCCATTATGGGACGGAGCTTGTTTAACTGTTCCGAAACATGAGTGGTCTGGGGATCGATATCCTTAAGGACCTCCTCCGAGTATTTGTTTATCCTGTCAAGGAATTCCCGGTCTTGTGTTGTCATTTCTTCTCTCCTTTTATTGGTTTTAAATTATGGCTCGTAATATTTTAAAATATATGTAACTATAAATTTATGTGCTGTTCTGAATAGTTACCATAATAACATATAATCAAGCCCGGTTCAAGAACGTATTTTCGATGGATCGGGCCTGTGTGATAAAAGATATATATTGTTAACCGCCTTATAATTTGCTACAATATATAGTGATTGTGAAAAATAAGTTAACCGGAGGTAAGTATGGCTAAAATAAGACCCTTTAATGCAATAAGGCCGGCAGCCGGACTGGAAGAGAAGATTGCCGCGTTACCCTATGATGTTTACAACAGGAAGGAAGCGGTGGAGGCCGTAAAGGGCAATGACCTGTCCTTTTTGAGGATAGACAGGGCCGAGACGGCATTTGATGATTCGGTGGACACTTATGATGACAGGGTGTATAAGAAGGCCGATGAACTCTTCAGGGGCATGCTTAATGACGGCAGCTTCGTTAAGGATGACAGGGCATGCTACTATATTTACGAACTCACAATGGATGGCCGGGCGCAGACGGGTATCGTTGCCTGTGCATCCATAGACGATTATATTAACAGTGTTATAAAGAAGCATGAGAATACCAGGGCCGATAAAGAGGTGGACAGGATAAGACACGTTGATGCCTTATCTGCACAGACAGGCCCTATTTTTCTTGCATATCGAGCCGAGGATATCATAAATCAGGTGGTTGATAAGGTTAAAACAGAGCCGGCGGTCAATGATTTTGTTTCCGATGACGGGATAAGACACAGGGTCTGGATCATTGATGATGAATCGGATATTAAGGATATAGAAGATGCTTTTTCGGGAATGGATTCCATATATATAGCTGACGGACATCACAGATGTGCCAGTGCCGTTAAGGTAGGACTTAAGCGGCGTGAAGAGCATAAGGACTATACGGGAGAAGAGGAGTTCAATTATTTCCTGTCAGTTCTGTTTCCGGATGAGCAGCTTATGATAATGGATTATAACAGGGTTATAAAGGACTTAAACGGACATACCACAGGGGAAGTGCTTGATGAACTCGGTAAAATGGGCGCCCTGTCCGCGAGAGGATGCGAACCGTTTAAGCCTGAGAAGAAGGGACAGGTTTCCGTTTATGCGGAAGGGAAATGGTATTCTCTTGACTTTGATGAAAAGTTCCTCTCGGATGACCCGGTAAAGGGTCTGGATGTATCGATCCTGCAGGACAATGTACTTAAGCCCCTGTTCGGTATCGAGGACCCTAAGACCGATAAGAGGATTGATTTTGTCGGAGGAATAAGGGGACTTAAGGAGCTTGAGAGAAGGTGTGCCGCGGACTGTAAGATGGCCTTCGCAATGTATCCGACATCTATACAGGAGCTCTTTAATGTGGCTGATGCAGGACTTCTTATGCCGCCCAAGTCAACATGGTTCGAACCCAAGTTAAGAAGTGGATTATTTATACATGATATATCATAAGGAGGGACCCTTTAGGGAGGATTCCTTATGATGCCTTAGCGGC
>DPZM01000255.1:5577-9736 GCA_003535955.1 Lachnospiraceae bacterium
GGCGAGCGTATTCAAAAGAAATACGGAGTATTTCTTACTGATTATATCATAAGGAGGGACCCTTTAGGGAGGATTCCTTACCGAACATATCATAAGGTATTTGATGAAGGAGAAGCAAATGGACAAGAAGCTGTATAAGATGATGGACTGGGCAAGGATTGAAGGGCTGGTTTACTCAGAAGAAGATGAACCGCATGACTTTCTCGGCGGACACTATGTTCCGGGAGGTATCCTTATCCAGGCTTATCTGCCGGGCCTTGACAATATAACGAAGGTATGTGCCATTGTCAGGATCGGGGATGTATTTAAAGAGCATACCATGGAGCTTATGGATGAAACCGGGTTTTATGCGGTTCTTGTAAGGAGCCTTAAGAAGGTTAAATACAGCTACTATTATAAGGTTTATACAACAGACGGTGAATCCTATGAGTTGTATGATCCATACAGCTTTGCCCCCACAGTGTCGGATGACGATATAAAGAAGCACAATGCAGGTATCCTCTACGATTCATACAGGGTACTGGGAGCCCACCTTCGCACGGTAAACGGTGTAAAGGGCGTTTCCTTTGCTGTCTGGGCCCCCAATGCAATGAGGGTGTCGGTCGTAGGTGATTTCAATAACTGGGACGGCCGCAGGCACCAGATGAGAAGGCTTGCTGAGGGAGGGATTTTTGAGATATTCATTCCCGGCGTTAAGGAAGGCGCGGTATATAAATACGAACTCAAGCTTAAGGGTGATATCATCAAGTTCAAGGCGGACCCTTATGGGTTCGGAGCCGAACTTCGCCCGGCAACGGCATCTGTTGTAAGGAATATAAGCGGTTTCAAATGGTCAGACAGTGAATGGGTTGAGAGAAGGAAGGAATTCCAGGGCAAGGATAAGCCCATGAGTATATATGAAGTGCATTTGGGATCCTTCAGGAAGCCCGATGACGGCAGGGAATTCTATAATTATCGTGAGCTGGCACCCATGATAGCCGATTACGTACTTAAGATGGGTTATACCCACATAGAGGTAATGCCCGTGATGGAGCACCCGCTGGATGAATCCTGGGGCTATCAGGTGGTGGGGTATTACGCACCCACAAGCCGTTACGGAACTGCGCAGGATCTTATGTATTTTATGAACTATATGCATGAAAAGGGGATAGGAGTCATCCTTGACTGGGTACCTGCCCATTTTCCCAAGGATGATCACGGACTTGCCGAGTTTGACGGAACCTGCCTGTATGAGCATCTGGACCCCAGACAGGGGTATCATCCTCACTGGAAGACATCGATCTACAATTACGGCCGCCCCCAGGTGAGCAACTACCTCCTGGCCAATGCTCTTTACTGGCTTAAGGAGTATCATGCCGACGGTATCAGGATGGATGCCGTGGCCTCTATGCTTTACCTTGATTACGGCAAGCAGGACGGCGGCTGGGTTGCCAATATCTACGGCGGTAATGAGAACCTTGAAGCGGTTGAGTTCCTTAAGCATTTCAATTCGATCCATGAGAAAAATGATGACGGCACCATAGTCATTGCGGAAGAGTCAACCGCATGGCCGAAGGTATCGGGAAGTCTTAACGAAGACGGTCTGGGATTTGATTATAAGTGGAATATGGGCTGGATGAATGACTTTACCGAATTTATGAGATACGATCCTCTTTTCAGGACAGGTCATTACACAGAGCTGACCTTCAGCATGATCTATGCTTATTCGGAGAGGTTTATCCTTGTATTCTCACATGATGAAGTGGTACACGGCAAGTCATCGATGCTTGCCAAGATGCCCGGCAACAACTGGGATAAGTTCGCCAATCTCCGCGCGGCCTACGGCTATATGATGACCCATCCGGGCAAGCTTCTGTCCTTTATGGGGCAGGATTTGGGCGAATGGGATGAGTGGAATGAGAAGAGAAGTGTTGAGTGGGATCTTCTGCAATATGATGAGCACAGGCAGTTGAACCTCTATGTTAGCGATATGCTTAATTTCTACAGGTCTCATCCTGCCCTGTATGAGCATGATAACGAGATCGAGGGCTTCGAGTGGATCAATAATATCTCGGCCAATGAATGTATTATTGTCTTCCTGAGGAAGTGCGAATCGGAAACCCTTCTTGTCGTATGTAATTTTGCCAATATCTCAAGAGACCAGTATAAGATTGGCGTTCCCTTCCCGGGCAAGTATAAGGAGATATTTAATTCGGATGATGTTAAATACGGTGGAACCGGCTATGTGAATCCGAGGGTCAAGATAAGCAAGGTTGATGAATGCGACACAAGGCCCGATTCCCTGAGGATAAAGGTTGCACCCCTGTCGGTGACCGTGTTTAGGTACGACGGTCCCGCGCAAGATAGGAAGGCACCGGTCAAAAAGACCGCAAAAGGTAAGAAGAAGGGAAAAGCTCCTGCAGGTAAGGATTTAAGACACGAACTGGAAGATAAATATATTAAGGAAGAACGGGGACTTTAGGACATATGACGGGTGAAGTTAGTGATGTGACGGCTGATGTTACAAAGGAACTGACAAGATTCCAGAGGTATACCCAGGGCCTTGTGGACAATGCCCTGAATGCGGGAACCAAGGTTATCATAGTGATAATCCTTTTCTTCATAGGAAGGTATGTCATCCGGTTTATCAGAAGGCTTGTCAGGAAGTCGCTTGAGAAGAGCAAGGTTGATAACGGAAACATCAACTTCATAGATGCGACGGTAAAGGTTATCCTCTACATTCTCCTGATAGGACTGCTTGCCGGATACTTCGGTGTAGAGACCGCATCCATAGTTGCCGTGCTTGGTTCTGCGGGACTTACGATAGGTCTTGCCTTCCAGGGGTCATTAAGCAACTTCGCCGGCGGCATGCTCATACTCCTTACCAAGCCCTTTAAGATGGGTGACTATGTGGTCGTGTCGGGAGTGGGAGCCGAAGGAACGGTGGATGATATCGGAATGTTCTATACAAGGCTTAAGACCGTTGATAACAGGTCGATCGTAGTTCCCAACAGTGTTGTTTCCAACACGACGCTTACGAATGTGACTTTTTATGATGTCAGAAAGCTTGAAGTCATTGTCGGTGTTTCCTATAAGAGCGATATCGACAAGGTGAAGAGGGTCTTATCGGAGCTTCTTGATAAGGAAAGCTTCGTTGTACATGATAAGGAGAAGCAGATATTTGTCAATGAACTTAATTCAAGCAGCGTTGACATAGGAATGAGGTTCTTCGTCAAGAAATCGGAATACTGGGCATCCAAATGGCAGATACTTGAGGATATCAAGAAGGAGTTCGATGATCAGGATATTGAGATACCCTACAATCAGCTTGATGTGCATATGGACGGCCCCGCGACGGATTCTTCGCTTCGCTCGGAATGACGATTTGTGTAATACCGTGATTTATGGTATTATTTATCAGGTTTAAATGTTTGACCGGATGATATAACGGGAGGTTTTTTTATGACATCATTTCAGGCTATTATAATGGGTGTGATCCAGGGACTTACCGAATTTCTGCCTGTTAGCTCTTCGGGACATCTTGCGATAATAAGGAGCCTGTCAGGGGCTGATATGGAGGGAGGAGTGCTTTTTGAAGTCCTTCTGCATGTGGCGACTCTGGTTGCGGTATGTGCGGTTTATTATAAGGATGTTTTAAGGCTGGTGGTTGATTTCTTCTCGATATGTGCCGATTGCTGTGTGAACATAGGAAGGTTTTTCAAGAATATATCGGCTATTAATAAACAGGAATATAAGGTCATTAATTCGACGTCTGGCAGGAAGCTGGCCCTGATGCTTATGGTTTCGACCGTACCTACCGGCTTGATGGGGATCCTGCTTGATGATGTTGTGGAAGCGGTGTCATCCAACCTTCTTGTGATAGGGCTGTGCCTTCTTGGTACCGGCGGTATCCTCTTTATATCCGACCTTATCGATAAGGGAAGCAAGAAGCAGAAGGAAGCGAACCTCGGTGATGCAATGCTTGCCGGTATGGCGCAGGGGTTTGCGGTACTTCCGGGACTTTCCCGTTCGGGTACCACTATAACCGGATGCCTTTTGTGCGGCTTTGACAGGAGGTTTGCAGTTAAGTATTCATTTCTCATGTCTATTCCCGCAATACTGGGTGCGCTTGTACTGGAGCTTTTTAAGCTGCCTGATTCGGGCGGCCTTTCGGCACCGG
>DPZM01000291.1 GCA_003535955.1 Lachnospiraceae bacterium
GCAAGCCAGGTTATTGCCTGCATTCCCGAATTAACCAGCGACACATGATAGGAATCCTTAAGCCAGTCGTAGATCATGGTCAGGTATGAGGCATCGTCATCCACCACCAGGATGCTCTTGCGCCTTAAGAAGGCTGCTTCCTCATCAAGGTAGGAGCTCACTTCCGAAAGCAGCTTCTCCATTTCAAGCGGTCTCTCATAGAAGCCCTGAATGCACTCCGCCGGAAGATAATCCTTAACAATCCTGTATTCCTCAGCCGTGCCGACGACCATAACCTTGCGGTCCTGTCCCGGACAGTTGTCCTTAAGATATACCATGGCCTCCGCCGACTCGTCTATGGTATCATCGGTATAGAGGATCACAAGATGTATATCCTCAAGCTTTGACGATATATCCTTCATCCGGGGCTTCGCATACACAGCCTCAACATCTATCGTTTTGAGCTTCATCTCAAGGCCCCTGACCGTAAAGGTCTCGGAGGCACTTACAACAAGAACCTTTTTCCCCATAGCATCAATCCCTCTCCAGTATTTCCTTTATTCCGTCCCAGTCAAGCTTAAGAAGGCATCCCCTGAGCTTATCGAACTTCTCCTTATCCGAAGGAGGAAGACTGTATTCCTTCATGGAATCCATTACCATCCTTGTAAGCTCGTAATCCATGTCCTGCGCGAATTCGGACAGGGCCTGATACGCATCCTTTATAACATCATCCGGAGCATGTGGAAGCTGACCTACATCATCCTTACCCAGCGCTACGGCAAGTATCCGTTTATATGACCGGTATTTCTCAAGAAGGCCTGCGGTATCCCGTCTTATTTCATCCGTCCGGCCCTCATCTCCTGCTGCTTCCAGGGCAGCCGCCATCCCGGACAATTCCGTAAGGCCCACTATCCTTGCAGATGACTTAAGGGCATGGACCTTGATGGTGTAGTCCTCCCAGTCCTCATTGTCGTAGTAGCCCTCTATTTCGGCCGATTTATCGTCTATGGTCTCGTAAAAGTCACCAAGAACGGACAGATAACCTTCCACCGAGCCGCAGTTTCTTACGCCTGCCGATGAATCTATATCTTTGTTATTAACAAGTGCCGCCGGCAGGCTTGCATCCCGCACAGCTTCATCCGCTTCTTCGCCCCCTGCCTGAAGGTCCCCGTTTTCACCGCCATGAATTCCCGCAAGCAGCTTCCCGACATACTCGGCGACCATGCTGTCCCGGTATCCGCGCTCATTCATGAGATAATCCTTATCTTCATCCATGAGCCCGATCATAAGCCGCGCAATACCTTCATCGAACTGGCTTTTAGAGCATCTTACAAGCTCTGCCCTTACCTTCTCCTGCTCCCGTATGGTTGAATAAGACCGGTTGGAGGTCATGGCATCGTAGCTGTCCGCCACGCAGATGATACGGGCCGGCAGCGGTATATCCGTACCTGCCCTGCCGTCGGGATAACCCGTTCCGTCATATCTCTCATGATGCCACCTTGCACCCGTGGCAAGCTCCGGAAGCTCCGTTATCGTCTTTAATATATCATATCCCGTGGTTGTATGCTGCCTGATCTGTGCGAATTCCTCATCCGTAAGCCTGCCCTGTTTATTCAGGATGGCCTCGGGTACTCCTATCTTGCCCACATCATGAAGAAGGCCCATGGCATATATTTCAACCTGTCTTCGCTCACTCATCCCCATCCTTGCGGCAAGCATGGTGGCGTATCCCGCAACCCTCTCCGAATGCCCCTTGGTATAATGATCCTTGGCGTCCACGGTCTGTGACAGGGCCAGCATGACCTCCCGGGTAAGGTGTTCCGCCCGAAGCGTCTGCACTGCAACCTCTTTCGTAAGATCCTTCTGAAGACGGGATAACTCTATGGTGTGTTTAACCCTCTGAAGCAGAACCTCAGTCACGAAGGGCTTGCGCACGAAATCCCATGCGCCTGCCTTAAAGCCCCTGATCTCTGTCTCATCATTATCATCTCCCGTCAGGAATATAACGGGTATATCGGCCGTCTCAGCTTCCTCCTTAAGCATGTCAAGAACCTCGAACCCATCATGCCCCGGCATCTTGATATCCAAAAGGATCAGGTCTGCCCCCTTCTCCTTAAGGCAGGGCATGGCCTCATCACTTGAAAAGAAGCTCCTGAATTCATAGCTGCCGCCCAGTATATTTGCCGCCACATCATGTATCAGCTTTTCATCATCTATAAGGACAACACGGGATTTATTTTCCTGCGCCCGGATTGCCGCCGTTTCGGACCGATCCTTTGATATTCTGCCTTCTTCCTTTTCCCTGCCGGCCCCGGTCAGGACCTTTTCCTCAGGCAGATATCTTAACAGCATCTCTTCAAGCTTTCCTGAATCTATCGGCTTGGTGAGATAATCGGCAAATCCCAGCTTAAGGTATTCCTCCCTGGCTCCCGAAATCGCATTGGCGGTCAGGGAGATAACCGGTGCGTCCTTGCTCCTGTTATCCTCAAGCTCCTGCATCTGCCTGAAGCATTCGATCCCGTCCATATGCGGCATCCTGTGGTCAAGGAAGATCACATCATAGGAATTCTTCCTGACACATTCAAGTGCTTCCTGCCCGCTCTCCACCGCATCTATTGATATAAGGGTCTTCTTAAGAAGATTCTTCATAACATCAAGATTCATCTTCGTATCGTCAACAACAAGTATCCTTGCATCCGGTGCGGTGAAGCTCTCCTTGTATTTCCTGTGGGAGGCAACCGACCTTAAGAACCTCTCGCCGACCTCTCCCACCGGCTCGTTCCTGACTATGCCCTGATTGATCACAAATGAGAACACTGAACCCTCGCCGTAAACACTCTCAAGCTTAAGCTCACTGTCCATAAGGTTTAACAGCTGCCTTGTTATGGTAAGTCCCAGACCCGTTCCTTCTATGGTCCTGTTACGTTCTTCTTCAACCCTTGTAAAGGCGGTAAAGAGCTTCTCCTGATCCTCTTCCTTAATCCCTATGCCGGTATCCCTTACCGCGATCTCAAGCGTCACCGGATTACGCAGGCATGCCTTACCGTGAAGCTCTCTGGCATTCCTTATCATATCGATCGCATCCTTGCCCATGGCTATACACCTGATACTAAGGGTCACGCTGCCTTCCTCGGTATATTTCACCGCATTGGTAAGTATATTTGTTATGACCTGCTTGATCCTTATCTCATCCCCGTAGAGTATTGCGGGTACCGAAGGGTCAATGTCAAGCTCCAGCTTAAGCCCCTTGCTCTTAGCCCGTTCCCTTATAATGTTATACAGATCGTTTATAACGGAAGCAAGCTCATATTCAACAGGGATTATGTCCATTTTGCCTGCCTCTATCTTGGAAAAGTCAAGCACGTCGTTGACTATGCCCAGCAGGCTGTTTCCAGCCGACCGGATATCCTCCGCATACTCAACGATCTTTGCCTCATTGCTCTCACGGAGTATCATTTCGTCCATACCGAGTATCGCATTTATGGGCGTCCGTATCTCATGGGACATATTGGACAGGAAGGCTGATTTGGCAATGTTGGCAGCTCTGGCTTCCTTCGCCATTCCTTCAAGCTGACCTGTTATCTTGCCCAGAAATACGGACATCCTCTCGGCCAGAGGGACAACACCATGATGATGAACACAACCTTCATGCTCATGTGTGACTGTGACTGCAGCCTCATTCCCTGCCACAAAAGGCCGGCCCTCGCGCAAGCCGATAGCAAGGTGCGCACTGTTAAGTACACCTCCCCTTCCGTTAAGGTAATATAACTCGCTTATCCCGTGTATAAGCGCGTATTCCGGATTATCTTCACCGAAGCTGTCCCATTCAATGCTTGCGTCCTCCTGCAGGAAGTTCAGCCTGTTCCCGCAGAGGATAAGGAAGAGAGCCTCAGGTTCGAAGCTCTTCATGGACAGATATGACTGTTCCACGGCATTAAGAACCTCATCATGGGTGGCGAAGGAGAACCTGACCTTCTCGCCTTCATGAACGGTCATATTGAAATATATCTCACCCTCTTCCCCGTAATCAAAGGGAATAAGGCAGATATCCGTATCATCTCTTCTCAGGATAAGGGGAAATTCGCAGATATTGGAAATAAGATACTGGTCCGGAACCACCCCGAAATACTCCTTGAACAGATCCACCGCCCTCATGCCGTCGATCTGCGTAAGCACGGATTCACCGTATCTGACCTTGTCTCCTACGGTTACCGGCATCTCCCGCCCTATGGGATGCCAGCCGAGAGCATAATTAAGCTCTGCGTACAGGTTCTCCCCGTAGAAGATCACGGCAACAAATCCTCTGTCGTAAAAGGCATCCCCTATAAGCATCTGATTCATTCCTATATTCTCGCCCAGCTGCCTGAACAGGCTGAAGCGCTCGGTAGAATGCAGCGAAAGCGTGCGGGGAAGATCGTTGGAGGTCATGGTACCGAATATACCGACATCTTCGTGTCCCTTCACCGCTCCTTCCATAAACTGCGTAATATTAAAGCCGATACCGCAGACAAAGAGCTCGATGGCCTTAGCATCCGGATGCGCCTTAAGTCTGTCGCGCATGATTCTTGCTGCCTCATCCTCATCCCCCACATCACACGGGATCGATACGACCTCGAAATCCGATTCCTGCGCTACTATAAGGTTGATCCTCACTCCGGTAAGCTCCGGCGGATTGTCGGCTATCGTATACAGGGAAATACCTGCGATCTTAACCTCCGGTATCATCCG
Organism: Lachnospiraceae bacterium; assembly: GCA_003535955.1. Taxonomy (GTDB): domain Bacteria; phylum Bacillota; class Clostridia; order Lachnospirales; family Lachnospiraceae; genus UBA2868. The sequence continues at coordinate 4,708 of DPZM01000291.1, forward strand.
CCTTATCTTCTCAACCATGATCCGGATCTGGAGCTTGGGAAAACCCGTTTCATAGATGGTGAGCAGGACCCCCTTGTGGGGAACCGACTTCAGTATGTTCTTTATTTCAACAAGGGCAACTCCCACGGTTACCGGTGTTTTAAGAAAGAAATTCTTCTGTATCATAAACCTTACCTCTGAACCCGGACGCTGACTCCGTCCTATGGCTCTCCGTTCTTTTCCTTGTACATCAACTTATCGGCTCTGTTTATAAGCTCATGCATGTCTTTATCATGGACCACCCTTGCGGCACCGGTGCTGATGGTAAGCTCATAAGGTGCCCCGGCTTTTTCATTAAGTCGGGAAAGCTCCTTATTTATCCTGCCCTTAAGCTCTTCAACCATTTCGTCATTGTCTGCCTTGACTAAGATCACGAATTCATCACCGCCGTACCTTGCGATATTGGCCCGGTAGGGATACTTGGCACAGCCCTTACGCAGGGCCTCGGCAACCCTCATAAGGGCTTCGTCACCTTCGATATGACCGTACATATCATTTATCTTCTTAAACTTGTTAACATCGATTATAAGCAGATATACGGCATCATCTTCCATGTTCTGAACCGTATGCTCGTAGTAGTAGGCCAGCTGCTTCCTGTTATTCAGCCTGGTTAGCGGATCAACGGATATCATCTGCTCGATCCACTGCAGGTACATTACCAGTGTGGACAATGAAATGACCATGCATGCCAGAGGGAGCTGGGGATAAATAAACTGCCCTATTCCCGCGCAGGCCGGCAGGACCGGGAAAACAGACAGCCTGATAAGCATTTCCCGTTTAGACTGTTTGCCCTTGTCGAAAACACCCTTCAGTGCCCGGAAGCTCGTGGTAAAAATATAAAGATATGAGAGAACATACTGGATGATGAACAGGGGCCCGCGCCTGTATATCCCGTCAGCATCCACATAGAAAAGCATACCGTTAAAGGGATTGATCAGAAGCAGCGCTACCATTATCCATACAAGTGCGGATGAAAGGCGCATCCTTCTCCTGCTCTCGACAAAGGGGGAATCCTGAATGTATTCGAAATACAAAAACCAGAAAAAGCACATTACGGCCGTTGCAAAGAAGTAAAGCTCCTTCGTAAGCATGATAAAGAAGGTGCTGTGGGGCAATACCCCGCATTTGATCATAACGTACAGGGTATCCGAAATATAAAACAGCATCTGAGAATCAATGCACATGGCAAAATTCTTCTGCGCCACCATCTCGGTAAGTCCCCTGGTCTTATACCGGATTATTCCGATCAGCACCAGAGCAAATACATTAATCTCTATATACAGGATAACATAATCGTTTCCCAAGACGCTATATCTCCCTCTTTTCCTCCGTATCAGGATCTTTAACCCTGTCATGTGTCAAAAAGAACCGTCCCCTTTGACATTATTTTCCCTGCTCCACACTCTTTATCTCATCCTTTGAAGCGCCCTTTAAGGCGTAAGTGTCAAAAGCAGGTTCATGCGGCAGCATGATATGGATATCGGTGATCTTGTCAAAGCGGGCCGTACCCTTTATAAGTGACAGATCAAAAACATGACCGCCGGATTTCCTGTCATCGGAAACGAAGTGCAAATGCCATCCCGAGGCGTTGATCCCGTCCATGTAGTCGGGATAGTATACACAGACAAGCGTGCCGTTTATATCGTCAAAATAAAAATCCCTCTGTGTCTTGCTCAATGCTTCCTTTAAGGTCACATGGTGCGCCCTGTAGCCTGATTCGCTCCGGGCGCATATCCTCTTAAAGCAGGCGTCAATGCGGACTATATGCATGCTGTTCAGCCCGAAATCCTCCTCTATGCGAAGATCAAGCCATTCCTTGAGCTTGTCGATATTGTCAATGCGGTCGAGCTCACTGCGTTTGTCCTCATGAAAGAATGTCACTGATGCGAACGGAACACCGGTTTTATTATCGGCCTCACTTACCACTCCGTTTTCATCGGCTCTGTAGCAATGCCCGTCAACAACGATCATCTCACCGTTCACATCTTCGAAGGTTCCAAGGCCGATGTCTCCATGCTGCATCAGATGCTCTATATCCGTGACTGACCTTGAATAGCCCAGTGCCAGTGCCTGCAGTGTTGACACCTGAAACATCTTAGTATCTTCTTTTTTGTTCATAGTTCCTTAATTTACTCCTTTCCTGAAAAGCGCGCCTGTCTTTACTTGGACTCCCCGAAAATAAGACTCGTGAACCCATCCATAACCTTCTCATCGGTTTGGCTTTCGGTTTTGAAGCCTTCCCTGAAAATATAACTCATTTCCGCATAAAAGTCTTTCCGGCATTCTTTGGCAAATTCTGCCTTAATATATTTCTCATTTTCTCTTTCGTCTCTGTTTTCTGTAAACTCCTCCAATTTGCCAAAAAGATATCTCTGCCATCCGGGCCCGAACAGATTGGCACCATACTCGTTCTCAAATATTTCGATCTTATAGCATATATCCCCCGGAATATCCATGTAATAATGCTTTAGAAGGCTTTCGGTCTCTTCCCTGTATCTTCCAAGCTCAGCTATCTTATTATCGTCAAGCGCGTCTATGTCGGCAAAATATCTCTCATACAGACGCATATATCTTGTATAGATACTGCGAAGTATCGTTTCCAGCTCCTCCTTTTTTGGGGTCTCTTCATACAGTATCTGCTCAATTCTCTCCTTGCTTAATTCGATCATATTTTTCTCCTTTCCCGTGTCCCGTAGTATCAGGTCAACTGCCGGTTCTTTATTTTACAGACGCAGGCCGGTTCAGCTTTTGGGCAAATTCACTTGCGGGAACCGGCTTTGAATAATGATATCCCTGAAGTAGATCACAGCCGATATTCTTCATGGTGTTCACCATATTTTCATCCTCAACACCCTCAGCAGTAATGGAAAATCCCATATTCTTAAAGGCCTGTATCATGTTCGGAAGGATGTCATCGGGTTCACTGCAATAGTCCCTGACAAGACTCATATCGAGCTTAACATTGATAAAAGGACATTTCTTAAGCCTTGACAGGTTGGAATACCCGGTGCCGTAATCATCAAGCACGAATAAAAATCCCTTATCTCCCATGGTTTTTATCTGTTTTTGCAGGAAAAGGTCATCGATCATGGCCTCCTCAGTGATCTCAAGATGCACTGTATTTGGATCTATACCGTATTTTTCCGTAATTGCCGAAAACCGCTCATCCAGATCGGCACATAAAAACTGCAGGGGTGATAGGTTGACATTGATCCATTCTATCCCCATTTTTTCAAGAGGGTTTTCTTTTATAAAACTGCAGGTCCTGTCGAAAACAAGCTCACCGAGCCTGTTGATTCGGCCGCTGTTTTCGGCCACCGGAATGAAAAGTACCGGAGGTATTATATTCCCTTGCAGATCCCTTATCCTGGAGAGGGCCTCCGCCCCCATGAGCCTTCCTGTTTTCGCATCTACTATAGGCTGCAGGTAGAGTTCGAACCCGTCGTTATCTAGTGCGTTTTCAATGCATTGTCTTATTCCTCTCTCGGTTTCTGTCTGTTTGATGTTCTCTTCCGTAACATTAAGAGGCTCTTCCATCTCGGCGCCTCCGATGGTTTCCAGAGCCTTTAACATGGTGCTTAAAAGGATCTCCGAAGAATAATCCCCCGAAATGCTGTCAAATGTAGCAAAACCGGCCGAAAGATACAGCTCAGCCGAGTGGGATTTAAAGGGGTGATCGAACGTTTCCGTAATCGCACTGATCTTTTCACGGTGATCCTTTCCCGATTGATCAACAATTATAAATCTTCCCTTTCTGCAATAGAACACAATACCTTTGGGTGAGATCCGCTTCAGATATTTCGCTATCATGACAAGACCCTCTTCCATCTGAGACGATCCGTACAGATACCGCATTTCATGATAGTTGCGTATAACAACTCCAAAAGGTGTAAACTTACGCTTTCCGGCGTTTTCCTCAAGATATTTACTTAAGGCCAGCCTGTTAAATGCAGCTCCCATAAGGTCAAGATGAAAATCGGGATTTCCGAACGCAAGGAATACGATAAGGATCGCGATCAGGATAAAAGTATCCATGATCAGATATTTAGGCAATGTAAGTCTTATGATCAGTGCCGCGAATATGAGCAGATTATAGAGGAGGATCCCGTATCTCTCACGTCTTCTTCCAAGTGTCCGGCCAAACATGACCACGGCAATAATAGCCAGCAACACATAAAAGAATCCGCATATATACAGGAAACAGTATAAATTACCGGAATGATATCCGCTTTCATTTATATAGAAGATCACATAGGGAAAATCAGCCGAACCCACGATCACTGAAATGACCGACAAAAACACTCCCGCAAATAAGGGCAGCTTTATCAGTTTCTTAATGACCCTTCCGTTCTGCAGGGAGTCCCTCAATACGCTGACAGAAAACAGATACATTATATACGCCCGGTCGAAAAAGGCGACAAAATAAAGCATATTGAGTACTTTTATAAGCGGAATACTGTAAGAGGCATAGTCATTATCCACCGCTGTTGCCATCAGATCAAGGATAATGATCAGCGTTTCTATAACGATCATATAGACAAAGACAATACTTCTCCTGACCGGCAGTCTGGGTCTTGAAAAGTAAAAAGCCAGTATTATCGCCAATATGGATAATGTCGGAAATTCGAAACTATAGTTCCACATATTCTTCCCCCAAATATTACACACTTATAATTATAACAATAATATGGGGGGATGTATATGATTTTGTCCAAATCAGACTATTTGCGTTTTAAAGTTTTTCTTTGTATCCATATCATACAGGAGGTAGATTTATGAAGAAGCGGATTTGTATATGCAGATCCGTTTCTTTTTTTCTTTCTTTTCGATGTATAATTGCGCGTCAGCTTTCGTAAGCACCTGTTCAAAGTCAACGGTATCATCAACAGTAAACTCATGAACTCCCATACTGATATTTACATAGTATGGTTTATCGCTCTTATCATTGAACTCCTTCATGGACTTCTGTATCCTGGCCTTGATCTTATCCGAGCAGCTGTTCTTGCTTATTATCGCAAACAATGCGAATTCGTCGCCTCCCATTCTGCCGACAACATCGGAACTCCGGAATGACTCTGACAGTATTGTGGCGATAGTTTTGATCGAAAAATCACCTTCATCATGACCAAACTCATCATTCACGATCTTCAGATTGTCCATATCCGCATAGATCGCCACCGCTTTCTTTCCGTAATTTTGCGGGTTCTTCAATATCTCGCGGATCGTCATAAAGAAACCTCTCCGGTTTGCCACACCGGTCATGGGATCGATACGGCTCATCTCATCAAGCATTTTATTTGCGGCAATAGATTTGGCAAGGTTGGCCTCCAGTTCCTTCTTGATCTCCTTCTGTTCCTTTATGATATTGATCGCTTCCATCGATACACTTATCTGGCATGCGGCCCTTTGTACCATTTTAAAGGAATCAAGTCCTGTCTCTATGAGCAGCAGACCGTACTGGATCTCTCCGGAAAACAAGGGAATGACCAGCATATCAAAGCGGCGGTCCTTTGGCATATACTTATCCGAAAAAATGTCACCGCAGCCTATCTTACCGTCCGATTCCGAATACATCTTAACCTTATCACGATCGAAGCTTCCCTTTATGTACAGCTTATCCGGCATACACCACCTGTTTGTGCCGTCATTGACAATACCGTTTTCATACATAAAAATACAGGCGGATGCAAACCCCATAAGCTGAAGCTTCGTGATGACAGTTTCATACCTTTTCGATTCATCCTGAAACTGTATGAGGAGCATATCCCTTGTAATATTCGCAAGTATTGTTTCGTTTGTCTTGTTCTGCTCGATACTGAGCAGATTTCCGGCTCTGACACTGCTTGTATACCGTTCTCTCAGGATCGTGATGATCTCCGTCAGCCTGATGCACATGGTCACATCACTTACCCTCTTGCTTAAATACCGGTACATGATCTGATCGATCAGAAACAGAGTCTCTAAACTTATATAACCCTTTTTGTTTAAACTTATATATTTTCTGTATTCCTCTTCCAGTGTAACCTCATCTATCCTTAAGCTTCCATCAGGCTGTACCATACCAAAGTAATATTCGAAATATCCTTTGATCATGCCGGTCACTTTCTCTTTTTCCTCGGAGTCATAGAAATAATTAAAAAACTCTTCTATCATCTCACGGGCCAGAAAGCTGATAAGTTCATCCCCGGACCGCTGTTCGATATCATCTGTTATACGCGCTGCGGTATTGACGGAATCACATCCGCACGACTCCCTTACCACCAGTCTTGAAGCTACCTGTTCATCCGTATATCTGCCCTTTATCAGATCCTCACACGCCATTACTGCCCGGTATCCCATTTCCCCGGAATCCACCCTGGCAGATGTGAGATGGGGATCCATCATGATACAAAAACGCGAATCGTCATATCCGGTGATGAGTATATCCTTCCCCGGGATCAGGTTCATGTTTTTAAGCGCCGTATAACCGCTGGCAGCCATCTGGTCATTGGCATACACGATCGCCTCTATCCCGGGATTAGCCTTGATCAGAGCTTCCGTGATCTCAGGATAAAACTCCGTAAAATCACCGTAAGTGATCAGGCTTTCACTGTCATCAAGCCCGTATTCCCTTACTGCTTCCCTAAAGGCCGCAAGTCTTTCGTTCGCATCCTGATTAGTCCTTGGTCCGCTGACAAATCCCACTTTCCTGCAGCCATGAAGCTTTGCAAGGTGCCCCACTGCCTGCCTGATACCCGCTTTATTGTCGATCGTTATGCTATGATACCCTTCCTCTGCCCCGGCCAGAAGGAGGATGGGGACATCCCCCGGTTCCTTAAGAAAGGCCGTTTTTTCCCCATGCTCGAGCAGCGAAGTGATCACACCGTATTCCATGATCACGGCATCAAATGACTTTAGCTTCAGACAGCTGTACAGGGAATTGTACTGGTAATTATATCGAAACCATTCTTCATCATTGGGTCTTAACTTCTCGTTTATGATCCCTACCGGCAATATAAACAGGTTGGCATCCGTTTTGGAAGCAGCCTTCAGTGCTCCTTCACATATGGCAAGGGATATCTCAGCATCCAGCATTCCTACACATAATGCGATATTCATCCTTTTTTTCATCACTGTTCCCTCTCCTCAAATGTGTTCCATCACCAGTTGCCGCGCATCTTCCTTAGCAAACGGACGGTCCCATATGAATCCCTGTATATAATCTCAGTTGCCCTTGACGAATATACCAAACACGATGACCGGGACCTGAAAAATGATACCGATAACAGATGCAAATCACATTAAATATATCATCCCGCAAATATCTCACACTTATCCGGCCAGGCTCTGCATATAAGAACAAGACCGTACTCCCCGGCCATTTTGACCGATTCGGCCGTCGGGACCGACTTGGATACAAGAACCGGAATACCTGCGGCTATTACCTTTTCCACCATATCGACCGGGACACGACCCGATGTAAAGATCATGCACTCATTAAGGGATATTCCGTTTAAAAGCGCATATCCGACAACCTTGTCAACCGCATTGTGCCTTCCGATATCCTCGCTTACAAAGAGGATTTCCCCTTCCCTTGCAAGCATGCACACATGAACACCCGCGGTCCTGTCATGGATTTTCGTTCCCTTACCGAATTCTTCCGTAAGGGCGAATACCCATTCCGGGCACACTTTTTTCGGGGGAAGCTTTTTAAGTCCCGCCCGTTTCCCCTCTGCATATACCCTGTTTCCCGTACAGCAGGTTAAGTCAGAGCGCAGGGTTTCTTCCCATGCGATCTCCTTATTCAGGAAAACACTCGCTTCATTTTCGTATTTGCAGAAATAAATCCTGTAAATATCCTCCGCGCTCTCTATGATCCCGTCGGTCTTAAGCCTTCCGGCCACAAGCTCTTTTAAATTATCCTTCGTACATACAAGCCTGTATGCCGCCTTCTCGTTGATAAGCACGGTCAGGTTGTGTTCCGAAACGATCTCCGCCTCACCGGACACCCGCTTTCCGTCGGGATACAGGATGCTTACGGGTAACTCTTCCGTATAAAACATATGATCCTCCGACATTTATGAATAGGCGGCTATTCCGTTCTTACTCGTGCTCTTTACCCGGTATAAAGCCTTGTCGGCAAGTCCTATAAGCGCTTCTACATCCTCACTGTTGCTGACTTCATGTATGTCCGTATAACCTATACTCACGCTTACGGGTACACCCGAAGCGGCTGTCGCTTCGCATATGGCATTTCCGATATCATTGAGCCTGTGCAAGGCCTCATGTTTACCGGAAGGTATGATCCCAACGAATTCGTCCCCGCCCCACCGGCATATCTGATTCTCATATCTGACGGCATTCTTAAGTTCACCCGCAATAATGCACAGCGCAACATCGCCCGCATTGTGACCGGCCGTATCGTTAAGCTTTTTAAAGTCATCCACATCCAGGATAAAGAGAACAGCCTCGGAATAGTCCTTCTTCTCCCTGTTCTGCTTCCACCAGACGATAAAGGATTCCCTGTCGCTCAGATTGGTAAGGCTGTCACGGGATGCCTTCTGAAGCTCCCTCCACAGGTTGATCCTTGCCCTGGTCTGGGCATAGACAAGGATCACCGACATATCCTTGCCGTCCCTATCCGTCCAGGGGATGATAAGCTCGTCTCCGTCCTTAAGTGTCAGCCTGGTATCGGGTACCGTATCCGTACCCCTGTACCTTATGGGATTTGTTGTCTGTGAAGCTATATAGCTGGTCTTATCATTCTCCGTTACAAAATATCCGTGATCCCTGGAAATAAAGCGGGCGTGGATGGGTATGTCGGGGATATAATCTCCCGAGGGCCTTCCCATGCTCTGGCGTCCTTCAAGCCTGTATTCCGAGATCGCGTGTCCGTAGCAGACAAAGAGGGTGGGCCTAAGCCTTGTATCCTCCACATCGGTATCAACTATACTCAGTATTGTCTTTGACTTTGATTCATCCATTATATACTTATTAATCTCTATCCTTTCGCGCAAATATCACTTGATATATATAATATCACATTTTAGCCTATAAACCAATTACGGAAATCATATATTGAATAATTATAACGGTTAAGAAACAGTTAAGGATTTAATAAGATTCAGATTAAGACTTTCCCTTCGAAATCGTTTAAGCTGATATCGTCAGGACGAACCGTTTTTGTTGATCATATAGGGAGGGAAATATGGAACTGTTAAAGGACAAGAAGAAACTGGCAATCCTTGGCGGGATCGTGATCATGTCTGTAACCGCGGGTGCCTTCTCGGTAAGTGCGGGGACAGGACTTAAGGTAAAATGCGCCGTAGTCAAAAAGGGTGACCTGTCAAGATATACCGAGCTCAACGGCAACATCGTTTCAAATACCGTTAAGGAATACTACTCAAGGGTGGATTCAAGGATCGGCAGGATATATGTTAAGGAAGGCGATTACGTTAAGAAGGGTGACCTTCTGATAAGCTATGATGAAGAAGATCTTAAGCTTAAGACGGAACTTGCAAAAACCAATTCCGGTTCAAGGCTCGAAGGCTTAAACGGGAAGCTCGCAGCCGACAGACGGATGGCCGGAATGTATTCGGAAGCCGCTTTAAACCTTGCCGCGCTCGATGATGAGATATCAATGTATCAGGCTAAGATCGACAGGCTGGATGCCCGGATAGTTGAGGAGAGGGCTGCCCTTGCCGACGAAGGCGCAAGGCTCCAGGTGTCCCTTATCGACAGCGCAAGCGACAATTTATCGGATGATTTAGAGGATGACGACATATTGGGAAACGAAGCCGAACGGATCCAGAAGGATATCCAGTACAATGCCTACGAGCAGAATTACAATTCACAGATCCTTAGCATGCAGCAGCTTAAGAACGAATACAGCGTAAAGCTTGCCGACTGCAAGCAGCGCAGGTCCGAGATGGTAAGCCAGAAGGCAAGCTCCTATACATCCTTAATGACCGAGGATGACAGGGCAGCCCTGGAGCTTGAGAAGACTTCATGTAAGTTATCGGACAGTGATATCCAAAAGGATCTTGAGGCAGCCGCAGACGGCATAAGGGCTGACTTTGACGGTATAATCACTTCAATAGACACTGCAGAGGATTTAAGGGTACAGACAGGACTTAAGCTTCTTACCCTTGAATCATCCGATGATATAGCGGTAAAATTCAATGTGAACAAATACGATATAGACGCCCTGAGCGAAGGCCAGGAAGCAACCGTCAATATAAGGAGCAAGACCTACACGGGTAAGGTATCAAGGATCGACAGGATGACCGGACGGGGCGGATCCGATGCTTCAAACGTCGGTGTCGAGGTTAAGCTCGATGAGCCCGACGATGATATAATCCTGGGGCTTGAGACCAAGGCCTTAATAAGCACTGCCGCCTTAAGCGATGTGCTTACGGTACCCACGGATGCCTTAAGTGAAGAGGAGGAAGGAACCTTCGTCTTCATATTAAGGGATGGCAAGGCCGTAAAGATGCCGGTTGAGATCGGCGTAAGGAATGAAGATAACGTTGAGGTCATATCAGGCCTTAATGAAGGCGATACGGCTGTCTGGAACGACACGCAGGAGCTTACCGACGGGATGAATATTAAGGTGGAAAGGGAATAAGATAATGAACGAAAAAAGAGTGATCCTGAAGGCGGCGGACCTTTCCAAAACCTTTTCAAACGGTGCGGTCCAGCAGCACGTGCTCAAAAACCTGAACCTGTCCGTGTATAAGGGTGATTTTACGGTCATAATGGGGAACTCCGGCTCCGGCAAGAGCACCCTCCTATATGCCCTATCCGGCATGGACAGGCCCACGATAGGAACGATCACCTACTATACAGGCGGGGATCCCGATGTTGAGGTTACCGAAATATCCAAATTCAACAACGATAAGCTGGCAGTCTTTCGCAGGAACCATGTGGGCTTCGTCTTCCAGCAGAATTACTTAAACGACAGCATGTCAGCCCTTGACAATATCATGGTATGCGGCCTCCTTAAGAATAAGGACCGTAAGGCCCTTGCAAAAAAGGCAAAATCACTCCTTGATCGGGTTGAGATCGGCGAGAGTGACTATAACAAGTTCCCCTCCCAGATGTCAGGCGGCCAGCAGCAGAGGGTAGCCGTCGTAAGGGGTGTCATAAACAGTCCCGAGGTCCTCTTCGCCGATGAGCCGACGGGTGCCCTCAATTCACAGAATACCGAGAATGTTTTGAATATCTTATCTGACCTTAACAGGGAAGGTCAGAGCATTGTCATGGTCACACACACCCTGGCCGCGGCCGAGCGCGGGAGCAGGATCATATACCTGGCGGACGGCGTTATCGGGTCCGAGATAAGGCTCGGGCCCTATCTTGGCGACTACAGGGATGAGGGGAACGAACACCTTAAGGAGGC
>DPZM01000044.1 GCA_003535955.1 Lachnospiraceae bacterium
CGGATACCGTAAACTTACCGCTTGCGAGGAATCGCCATACACTGTCTTCATTATCACCGTTAGCAGCCTTAAAAGCAGACAACTGGTCGGATAATGTATCATGGACCATATCCAGAAGCCGCTGCTTGTTGGCTTCCTGGTCAGCCTTAAGCTGTTCAACAAGAGCGGTGTTAGGTTTATAGATCACGCCGGACTTATCAAGAGCCTTCTGGCCTTCTTCGGATTTCTCGTATATGACACCTGTTTCCGCAGCCTTATTTGCAGAAGAGGAGGTAGTTTCTTCGGTTTTCTTTCCTTCGGATTTTTTGACAGAAGTGTATGCACTGTAGGCATCGATCTGTGAGTATCCCTGAATTCCGTTCACACTCATAATTACCCTCCTTGGTGTAAATAGATAAAAATAGGTCTCATCTATTATATCGGTGTTTATTAGAATTTAATTAGCTTTTTTTAAAAATTAATGATATTATTTTTGTATACAATGTGCAACGAAATGGATTTTATACATCGGGAGCAGTAGCATTTTATGGATCAGATAAAACTCAAAGCATATGCAAAGATAAATCTTTCTCTTGATGTTACAGGCAGAAGGGATAACGGTTATCATGATGTCAGGATGATAATGCAGACTATAGATCTTTTTGATGAGATAACATTGAGCAGAGAAGAGAAAGTTCGTGGAGATGACAGGATAGTCCTTGAATCGGAGTCGGGAGAAGTAGCGCCTGATAAAAACAATCTGATTTATAAGACCGCAGGGCTTATTATGAATGAGTGCGGTATTTATGATGGAGTAAAGATTTATTATAGGAAGAACATTCCGGTGGCAGCAGGGATGGCTGGAGGAAGTACCGATGCGGCAGCTGTCCTTAGGGGAATGAATGAACTCTTTTCCTTAGGGTTAAGTGACGGTGACCTGTGTGAAATGGGTGTAAGGATAGGAGCGGATGTCCCATACTGCATAATTGGAGGTACTGCATTGTCGGAGGGGATTGGAGAGATATTAACACCGCTTGCGCCCATGCCGGATTGTTCTCTTCTTATAGCCAAGCCGCCCATAGGAGTATCAACGGCATATGTCTATAATGCTTTTGATTCTCTTACGGAAAAATATCATCCGGATGTTGATGCAATGAAAGAGGCAATAGAAAACAAAAACATAAGAGATATTGCAAAATTGTTGGGTAATTCACTTGAGGGTGTAACAATAAAAGAATATCCAATAATAGACAAGATCAAATCACTGATGTTGGGTAACGGAGCCATTGGTGCTCTTATGAGTGGTAGCGGGCCAACGGTTTTTGGGATCTTTGATGATATGATCATAGAGGAGAAAGCAAAAACAAGAATAAGGGAAGAAGGAGCAGCAAAAGATTTATTGCTTACAAAGCCTTTCAACATTAAAAGGTAAAGGCAGGAGGAACTGCGAATGGAAGAAAAGAAACTTCAATTGATGGTCGATGATTATCTGCCCTTAAGAGATGTTGTATTTAATACTCTAAGGCAGGGAATCCTTAAAGGAGACCTTAAGCCGGGGGAGAGGCTTATGGAGATACACCTTGCAGGTAAACTGGGAGTATCAAGGACTCCGATAAGAGAGGCCATCCGTATGCTTGAACTGGAAGGTCTTGTTACGATGGTACCAAGAAAGGGAGCGGAGGTTGCAAGGATCAGCAAGCAGGATCTGAGAGATGTTCTTGAAGTAAGGAGGTCTCTTGATTCACTGGCAGTAAGTCTTGCCTGTGAAAGGATAACGGATGAAGAAAAGGAAGACCTTAAGAATGCAGAGAATGATTTTGAAAGGGCAATAGAAACTTCCGATGCCACAACCATAGCCGAGGCAGATGTAAAGTATCACGACGTAATACTTAAAGCCAGCAAAAACGGCAGGCTTATGCAGATGGTAAACAACCTTGCCGAGAGAGTGTACAGATACCGGCTAGAGTATATTAAGGATAAGAGAAACCATTTAAGGCTCATTGAGGAACACCGTAAGATAATGAAGTATATAGATGAGGGTGACAAGATAAATGCCTGCAGCATGATAGAAATGCATATAGACAATCAGGAAAAGAACATAATCAGTCATTTGGACCTGTAGGCTTGCAATTACAGGGTATACAGTATATGATTGAATAATTGTATGATTAAAATACAGAGAGGTAGTACTAATGCCGGATAGAAGAGCACCTATAGGTGTTTTTGATTCAGGTGTCGGGGGTCTTACGGTTGCAAAAGAGATAATGCAGCAGATCCCGAACGAAAGGATCATATATTTTGGAGATACGGCAAGGGTTCCGTACGGTAGCAAGTCAAAGACAACAATTACGAAGTTTACCAAACAGATAACCAGGTTTCTCATGACTCAGAAGGTCAAGGCTTTGGTGATCGCCTGCAATACCATGAGCGCCTATGCGATCGATGAAGTTGAGAAGGATGTGGACCTCCCTGTCATTGGAGTTGTAAAGCCCGGAGCCAGGGTTGCGGTTTCACAGACCAAAAATAAAAGGATCGGGGTAATAGCAACCGAAGGAACCATCGGATCGGGAATGTATGAGAGATTTATCACAAATATAGATCCTGAAGTTTCGGTACTTGGCAAGGCATGTCCCCTGTTCTGCCCGCTTGTAGAGGAAGGAATGCTAGATGATCCCGTGACAGATGAGATAGCAAGAAGATATCTTAAAGACCTTATGGATAAGGATATAGATACACTTATAATGGGCTGCACCCACTATCCTCTCCTGGCTCCTGCCATTAAGAAGCTGGTTGGAGATAAGGTAAGGCTTGTAAATCCTGCCTACGAAACCGCGAGAGAACTTAAGGTGATGCTTAAGGAGAAGGATCTATTAAACGACATTCCTTTTGAAAATGAGGACAGACATGAGTTTTATGTAAGTGATCTGGCTGACAAATTCCGCAATTTTGCTGCAAATATTTTGGGAGATCCGGAGATCACAACTGAGAAAGTAGATATAGAAAAGTACTGATCATCGGATATAAGCGGAGGAACAGAAAAATGAAGAAAGATGTACTTATAAGAATATCAGGCATGCAGTCGGATATATACAGAGATGCAGATAAAGTAGAGATAATCACCAGCGGCAGTTATTATAAGAAGAATAACAAACACTACCTCATGTATGATGAGATCGGAGAAGGCCAGGATGAGGTAACAAGGAATATTGCCAGGTTTGATGATGAGGAGTTCCACATTTCCAAGAGTGGATACACCAATGTCAATATGTCCTTTGAGGAAAACAAGAGGAATATTGCCAATTACATCACTCCCTACGGAAGCCTGCTTGTCGGCATTGATGCAAGCAAAGTGGATGTAATAGAGAATGACGAAGACATCCAGGTGGATATCGCTTATTCATTGGATGTAAATTATGAACATATGGCTGACTGCAGGCTTCATATGGACATTAAATCAAGAAGCGGTGAGGATGCTTTTCCCCTTACCCAGTAAGCAGGATTAAGCATACGGAACAGGAGGACTTATGAAAGTAAGAAAGGCGATAATACCGGCGGCAGGTCTGGGAACAAGATTCCTCCCGGCTACCAAGGCACAGCCCAAGGAGATGCTGGCAATAGTTGACAAGCCTACTATCCAGTACATAATCGAAGAGGCAGTTGCGTCGGGTATTCAGGATATCATCATTGTAACCGGCCGTAACAAGAGGTCAATAGAGGATCATTTCGACCGTTCCATAGAACTTGAACTCGAACTTGAGAAGAGCGGCAAACAGGAAATGCTTGAAATGGTAAGGGATATTTCCGATATGGCAAATATCCATTACATCAGGCAGAAGGAACCAAGAGGCTTAGGACATGCCATTTTTACAGCAAGACATTTTATCGGGAATGAACCCTTTGCAGTTCTCCTCGGTGATGACGTAGTTGTATCCAGGAAACCATGCTTAAGCCAGATGATAGATGTATATAATGAATATAAAACATCGGTACTGGGGGTTCAGAAGGTAGCCCATGAAGTTGTTAATAAATATGGTATAGCGGATTGCAAGCTCATTGATGACAGGGTTTACAAGGTAAGAGATCTGGTTGAAAAACCTGCGGTTGATGATGCTCCGTCCGATATAGCGATCCTTGGAAGATATATAATCACGCCTTCCATTTTCTCATACCTTGAGACACAGGATGCGGGAACCGGAGGGGAGATCCAGCTTACCGATGCCTTAAAGCGTATGTGTAAGGACGAAGCAATGTATGCATATGATTTCAAGGGACACCGGTATGATGTTGGAACAAAATGCGGATTCATACAAGCCAACATTGAATTTGCCTTGAGAAACCCGGAAGTAAAGAGTGAGATGCTTGATTATATAAAAGCCTTAAACGAAAATATGGATGAAATGCTTGACTATGAATAAAAAGAAAAGACGGTTTAAACCGTCTTTTCTTTTACTTTATCGGCTTGGCGCCGGCCTTCTCCTGAAGCTTCTCGATGGCCTGTTTCCATTTGCTTTTGGGCTTTGCTTCAACCTTCAGACTCGGTCCGTGCAGACCCTTTACATCTACCATGTAGATTCCGCTCACAGATGCCTTAACTTCTTTTTTAACAGGTACAAGATCGAAGATCTTTTCGTCACAGATAAGTGACATTACCTGCGGCCCTATCTTGGCCTTTACTATTGGAAGCTTGCGGCCTCTTAAGAGCTTGGGCGTCTGTTCAAGTACAATAGCGGGAAGACCCGCATCCTTGAGCTTCATCCGTTTCTTATCGATGATCAGCATAGAATAGGTCTGTTTGGTAGCTGCTATCTGAGCTTCCTGTTCCGCCTG
>DPZM01000043.1 GCA_003535955.1 Lachnospiraceae bacterium
TCATTCCCGATCTCGTCAAGCTGGGTCTGGCCATGTTAGTGTCAACAAGGCTGGCGGCGGCTGTTAAGCTTAATCTGGCTTCTTCATAAAAATGAAACAGGGGAACCGTCCCCTTGTTTCATTTTGTGGTATGGTATATGTATGGATACCATAATTAAACAGTTTAACAAACTGGAAAATATAAAACCTGCAGATGAGCAGATATATAAGAAGGTACTTGATCGTTGGGATGGCATTGCCAAGCCCATAAGGGGCCTGGGCAGGTTCGAGGAGATCACAGCAAGGATAGGAGCGGTGCTTCGTACGGATGATGTTGACATCCGCAGGAGGGCCGCTATTGTTATGTGCGCGGATAACGGGATAGTTAAGGAGGGCGTAACCCAGTCCGGGCAGGAAGTTACGGCTGCTGTTGCAGGATGGATGGGCCGTATGGAGAGCTCAGTATGCAGGATGGCCGAGATTGCAGGGGCAGACATCATACCTGTCGATATTGGTATAAACATGGAAGGGTCGCCGGAAGGTGTCATAAACAGGAAGGTAAGGAAGGGAACCGACAGCTTCCTTACGGGGCCTGCGATGAGTGATGATGACCTTGAGCAGGCGATAAATACCGGGATCGACCTTGTCCGCGACTGTAAGAATAAGGGCTATACAGTCGTTGCAACCGGCGAGATGGGGATAGGGAACACAACAACCTCGTCGGCAGTGTGTGCCGCCCTTTTGGGTCTTGATCCTGTCAAAGTCACAGGCCGCGGGGCCGGCCTTGATAACGCGGGTCTGCAGAGAAAGATCGGAGTAATAAAACGGACACTTATCCTGCATGATCTTATAAATATCCGGAATGTATCCGCCGGTGAGCCGGATGACGGGATAAGGGATAAAGGCGCAGGGTTAAAGGAAACCCGGGAATATACCCTCAGGGTCCTTCGCACGGTCGGGGGCCTTGATATAGCAGGTCTTACGGGAGTATTTTTGGGCGGAGCCCTTTATAATATCCCGGTCATTATAGACGGTTTTATAAGTGCGGTGTCGGCACTGGCAGCCGAGAGGATCCTTCCGGGTACAAGGGAAGTGATGACAGCATCCCACCTTGGCAGGGAAGGGGGTATGAAGTATATCCTTGATGAACTTAAGCTTAAAGCGGTAATAGATGCAGACATGGCTCTGGGAGAAGGAACAGGGGCCGTTATGCTCTTCCCGCTTCTTGATGCGGTACTTGCGTTATATCATTCCGGGCTCAGATTTGAAGATACCGGTGTAGACCGGTACGAACATTTCGAAAATTGAAGTAAAAATCCCCTTGTATTTGTTTGAAAATTCCATATTTACCTTGTGAGATGTATATATTTTTTGTATAATAATCATAAATTGACATCACATTTTTATAACACTGATGACAATGTGGTGTATAGCAGATTATGAAAGCTGGAGGTACTGTTATGGAAGTTATGCCGGAATTGCAAAATAATCTTCACAATCTGCTCGAACCCGGCGACATTTTTAAAATGCTCGGGTGGTTCATCCAGTCGCTGGGTTATTTTATGATCCTGAAAAAATGCGGTGCCAATCCTGTCTGGGGTTTTATCCCGTTTGTACGTGAATATCGGATAAGCATATGTGCTGACAGAGAGAAAGAGGGCCGTAAGTTTGCGATATTTGCAGCAATTTACGGTTTGCTTTCCGTTGTCTTCGCCTTTGAACCCAAAAATACGACTGTATATATAGTGGTCGCAGTCATGGTTCTTACGGCGTATCTTACCCTCACCCTCTACAAGATAAGGATATATCACGGTCTGTGCCACGTCTTCAACAGAAGGAAGAGATGGCTGTGGGCCTGGCTCTTCTTTGATACGATAACCGCGCTCATATGGGGATTTAAGGAGGACTTCCAGCCTGTTAAGAAGGTTGAAAAGGAGGATAAGGATGCCGGTGTTAAGGTATCCGGAGCCAGGGCACAGGCTATTGAGGGCGGGCTTACCGTAAACATTAAAAGAAGGACAGTTTTTGATTTCTTCAGGTTGAAATACCTGCTTAAGGATATACATCTGGCTGTTCCCGAGGGCCACATGGTCCTTCTGCTAGGGGGCTCAGGGGCAGGCAAGACCACCTTTGTTAATGCCCTCACCGGTTATGAGAAGGCTAACGCTTCGATCTTTCTTAAGGATCACAACCTCTACCGGGAATACGGGAAGATGAAATACGATGTGGGATTTGTTCCCCAGCAGGACCTTATGCGGGGCTATGACACCGTGCTTTTAACCCTGTCCGATGCGGCAGCGCTAAGGCTTCCCAAATCAATGAATGCATCTGAACGGAGAAAGAGAGTTCATGATGTGCTCGAGGAATTCGGCCTTGCTGCGATCGCAAACAGCATGGTTGAGAAGCTCTCGGGAGGACAGCGTAAGAGGCTGTCCATAGCCATGGAATACATTTCCGATCCTTCGCTCTTTATACTTGATGAACCGGATTCCGGTCTTGACGGAGTAGTGGCCAGGGGGCTCTTCGAGAAGCTTCGTTCAATTGCCGATTCGGGCAAGATCGTTGTTGTCATAACACATACCCCTGACAGGGTGATCGACCTGTTCGATGATGTCATAGTCCTTGCCAAGGATTCCGCAAGGACCGGCCGGCTTGCCTATTACGGGCCGGTCAGCGAGGCCTATCAGTACTTTGGCAAGGAGTCCATGGAGGAGATCCTTCTTTCCGTTAATCAGCCGGAAGAAGGCGGTGAGGGACGTGCCGATGAATTCGTAGAGAAATATGCAGGGCTTATGGCAGAAGCAGAGAAGAAGGCGGGGTGACAGGATGGAAGAGATCAGGAACGAAGAAGGCATGACCGTGGGAAACGCTATTGAAGAAAGTACTCCCGAAGAAGGGATAGCAGAAGAAAATCCGGGAGAAGAAACCGCAGAGAACGCTATGGAAGAGAACGCTCAGGAAGAAACCCTGATCCCGGAGAACAGTACGGAAGAAACCGGTTTAGAAGAGGATAAACCTGAGGAATGCAGGGTAGAAGAAAACGCTTGCGCAGAAGAAAACACAGAAGAAGGAAACCGGGAAGCGGATAAAACGGAAGATAATAAAACAGAGGAAATAAAGTCCGAAGAGAACAGTATGGAAGGAAACAGGGTAAGACACAGGGGACGGTTTTCCCAGGTCTTCATATGCCTTGGCAAGTTCTTTCGTATGTTCATCTTCCAGAATGACTGGAAGGTACTGCCCATGGCAGCGATAATCGCAGGTCTTGTTTCCTTTGTTGTCGGCGCCAACCTCTTCAAAACACAGGAGGGGACCCTTATAGGCTCTTTTGCCCTGGCCTGTATCTGCATATGGAACGGTTTCTTTAATTCCATCCAGGTTATATGCCGTGAACGTGCCATTGTTAAGAGGGAGCACCGTTCGGGTCTTCACATATCATCATACATCCTTGCCCACATGATCTATCAGGCCTTCCTGTGCCTGTGCCAGACTGTTATCACAATAGTAGTCTGTAATATGACCAGAGTCACTTTTCCGGCAAAAGGCCTGATACTACCCTGGCCTATGATCGATATCGGAATAACCATATTTTTAACGACCTACTGCGCGGACATAATGGCCCTGATGGTTTCGGCGATAGTTCATACAACAACGACAGCCATGACTGTTATGCCATTTATGCTGATCTTTCAGCTGGTATTTTCGGGCGGCTTCTTCCAGCTTGACGGCATCGCCCTTAAGATAACCGATTATACCGTGGCCAAATGGGGACTTACCGCCCTGTGCACTCAGGGTAACTATAACGGGCTTCCCATGGTAACTCTGTGGAATGCCGTTGCCAGGCTGCAGAACCTGGAAGTGATGGGCAGTAAACCGATCTCTGAATTCATGAGGCTTGCGCAGGACAATGGACTGAAGGATCAAATACTTGAATGGAGCGGAAGGCAGAATCAGAATCCGGTGTATGCATACGATCCGGTCAATGTTCTTAACTCCTGGATGTATCTTCTTCTCTTCACCCTGGCGTATGCTGTTATTGCAGTTATTTTCCTTGAATTCATTGACAGAGACAAGAGATGACAACCGGCAGGCAGCACGGCATGTAAAGGAGTAATAAATGGGACAAAAGGAACAGATACGGTTTTTTAATGAGATGAACTACGACCGCATGACGGGTCTGCCCAGCATGACATATTTCTTCAAGCTTGCCGAAGTGGGCCGGAACAACATGCACAGTCAGGACATAGCTTCAGCCTTTGCCTTTATCGATTTTAAGGGTATGAAATATTACAATACCAGATACGGATTTGCCGAGGGTGATACTCTTATTAAGGAATTCGCATCACTTCTTGCCGATACCTTCGGCAAGGAGAACTGCAGCCGGTTCGGGCAGGATCATTTTGCCGTGTTTACAAGGGCCGAAGGCCTTCAGGACAAGCTTAAGAAGGTCTTCATGGATGCCAGGCATCTAAACGGAGGGAAGTCTCTTCCCGTAAGGGCAGGTATCTATCCCGATTCCATGGGACTTGTTGAGGTCTCCCTTGCCTGTGACAGGGCCAGGTATGCAAGCAAGGCAAGACCTGATACCAACAGTTCGTACTTCAATTATTATGATGACCGCATGCTGTCGAGGGAGATGAACCGGCAGTATATAGTTGATAATATAGACAGGGCTATCGAGGAGAGCTGGGTTACGGCCTTCTATCAACCCATCGTCAGGACGACCAACAGGAAGGTATGCGATGAGGAGGCCCTGGCCAGATGGATCGACCCCGAAAAGGGCATGCTGTCCCCTGCCGACTTTATCCCAATCCTTGAGGATACCAAGCTCATATACAAGGTTGATCTTCACATAGTGGATACCATAATCAAGAGGATCAAATATCAGTTGGAAAACGGGATCACCTGTGCTCCCATTTCAATAAACCTGTCAAGGACCGATTTTGAAACCTGCGATATCGTTGAGGAGATAAACAGCCGTTTTGAGGCATCGGGAGTAGACAAGGAGCTTATTACGGTGGAGATCACCGAGAGCGTTGTAGGCGGTAACTTCGAATTTATGAAGGAGAGGATCACCAGGTTCCAGGAACTGGGATTTAAGGTGTGGATGGATGATTTTGGCAGCGGCTATTCATCCCTTGACCTCCTTCAGGAGATGCAGTTTGACCTGATCAAGTTCGACATGCGCTTCATGAGGCAGTTTGAAACATCACCCAGGTCGAGAGTCATCCTTACCGAGCTTATGCGAATGGTACAGAAGCTGGGTATCGAATCCATATGTGAGGGAGTGGAGACCGAACAACAGGCTGACTTTCTGGGTGAGATCGGATGCACCAAGATGCAGGGTTATCTGTTTTCCAAACCGGTTCCCGTGGAGGATATATGGGAGAAGATTAAGGGCAATGGCCTTAAGTTTAGTTACGAAAACCCTGATGAGACCCTGTATTACAGGACGATAGGAACCATTAACCTTTATGATATGGGTTCTATATCCAATGAAGAGAATGAAGGGGACAAGCGCTATTTTGATACTATACCCATGGCTATATATGAATATGACGGAACGATCCTCAATATCATAAGGACCAATAAGTCCTACAGGGAATTCCTAAGCCGCTACTTCTGGGACGGTTACGGCGGAAGCAGGGGGGATGTAGGTAATCTGAAGCTTGATATCCAGTTAAGGCTGGTAAACATCATTAAGGAATGTTCGCAAGTGGACCACCGGGTATTTCTTGACCATAAAATGCCGGACGGAGCGTCATTGCATGCCATGGTCAGGAAGGTTGTCGATAATCCGGTGACCGGCCTTTCGGCCTATGCTCTTGTGATCCTTGATATCACACCAAATAAGGATGATCCGGTGACCTTTGCCAATGTGGCCGAGGCTCTTTCTTCCGACTATATTTATCTTTACCATGTGAATATAGAAACAGGAAAATACATTGAGTATTCGCATGACAGCGGCGGACGGGGCTTATCTGCGGAGCGGCGGGGTGATGATTTCTTCGCCGAAGCCAGAAGGGATATCATGATCCTGATCTATGAGGAAGACAGGGATGGTATGTATGAAAAGTTCACTAAAGACAACATCATGAAGAACGTTGATGAGAACGGCTCTTTTGTATTTACCTACCGGCTCATGATGGAGGGTACACCCACCTATGTAAACATGAAGATAGTCCGCATGGCCGGGGATGATAAGCACATAATCATAGGTGTAAATAACGTTGATGCCCAGATGAGACAGCAGGAGACGATCGAGCGCCTTAAAGAGGAGACGATCACTTATTCAAGGATATCGGCTCTTATGGGTGACTTCCTCGCCATTTACACAGTCGATCCTGTCAGCGGCTATTACATGCAGTATTCCGCATTAAAGGAATTCGCCGACATGCCGACAACATCAAGGGCGGGGGTGGATTTCTTTGAGGACTCGCTTAAGGATATAAAGGGAGTCATACATCCCGATGATCTTGGTCACTTTCTGTCGGTATTTTCGAGGGAGAAGATCCTTGACAGGGTGGAAAACGGAGGCGTTTACAATATCCATTACAGGCTTATGATAAACGGTGAACCGACGATGGTCAGCTTAAGGGCGGGCCTTGTCAGGGAGAAGGATGGCGAGCAGCTTATAGTGGGTATAAGCAAGGCGTCCAATGATGACCTTAGAAAGACTGAAGGGGAGAAGTACTGATATGATAGTCAGACAGATAGTACTTATGGTACTAGCCCTGACTCTTTTGTATATTTTCAGCAGATCCTTTATTAAGGATCCCTATTCTTACAGGAACACTCTTATAATTGCAGGAGTTATCTTTCTGGTATCCCTGCTTCTTGACGGGGGCGACCATACCCCGGTCGTGGGACTTATCGTTCCCCTCTGTCTGTTAAGCCTCTTCGTATGCATAAGCAATGTCTCCCTGTTCCTGCATGAGGGGCACAGGCTCCAGAACCTTCTTGGCTTTATCTTCCTGTCTGCATATCTCGTCACGATCAATATCCTCTGGTTTAAGATCATCGAGGTTCCTGATACGTTTACTCCGTTAATGATATTTGTCAGGCTGTTTTTCTGCTATCTGGAGTGTTCGATCCTGGCCATATGCCTTATGGGCTATGCGGTCCTGCGTATAAAGCCCGATTACGATAAGGACTTCATAATCATCCTCGGCTGCTCCATAAGCAGGAAGGGGAAGCTCCGTCCGCTTATAAAGCAGAGGGTGAACAGGGCGATCCATTTTGCCTGGGAGCAGGAGTGGAATGAAGAAAGGAGCGCCCGTTATGTGCCTTCGGGCGGGCAGGGGAGTGATGAGCCCATGAGTGAAGGATCTGCCATGGCCATGTATCTTATAAGCCATGGGGCAGAGGATTACGAGGTCCTTCCGGAGAAGGAATCGAGGAACACAAGGGAGAACCTTATATATTCGAAGAAGATAATAGATGATATCAGCGATAGAGACAAAGCGGTCAAGACTGCCGTCGTGACCAGTAATTATCACGTATTAAGAAGCGGTTACCTGGCGAAGGCGGCCGGGCTTGACTTTCAGGTGGTAGGCTGTCCCGTCAAGTGGTATTTCTGGCCCAATGCCTTCTTCAGGGAGATGGTGGCCATACTCTTCATGAACATGAAGACCCATGCGGCGGCGGCCGTCGTATGTGCAATATCGGCCGTTATCCTTAAGCTTGCCGGGTACTGATCAGACCTTTCGAAGGAGGAGCTCCACCACAAATCCGTTATCATTGTAATAATCAAGACCACCCCCCATTTTATCCATATACCATTTGACATTATATAAGCCAAGGCCGTACCCCTGTGCCGCTTCCGGTCTTATATCGGTAAGGTCCGCTGCTCTTGATCCCCTGTAATACTTTTCGGTAAGCAGCGGCAGCTCTTCTTCCCCGGCTCCGGGGCCAAAGTCACGCACTGTGATCTTGATAAAACGTCCGTATGTACCGTCGTCCATAAGCATGTCATTTAAATCCGTAAAGCTTACATGGATATCGGTTCCGGCATACTTGTAGGAATTACCGACTATGTTATCTATGACCTGCTCCATGCGGAGGGGGTCCATGTATAAAAGACAGGGAGTGATATGATTATCAGGGATTATCCTGCCATAGTCCTTAAGCTTGCCGAAATAGTCCTCGATGATGCGCGAATCCGCTTCGGTGATATTGACATCGGGTTCTTCAAGATCGTTTATGGTCGAGTGCATCACGTTGCCCATCAGGGAGCTTATAGTGTCTGCCTTGGCTGAAATGACCCTTATCTTGTCAAGGATATCGCCCATGTCACTAGTGTCCGGTTTATCGGACACATCGGTATCCGGTATAC
>DPZM01000056.1:0-5555 GCA_003535955.1 Lachnospiraceae bacterium
AGTGCAAAGAAGAGAGAAAGAGGAACAAATATGTCAGGACATTCGAAATTCGCAAACATCAAGCATAAGAAAGAAAAGAACGACGCTGCCAAGGGCAAGGTCTTTACGATAATAGGCCGTGAGATCGCGGTTGCTGTCAAGGAGGGCGGTCCCGATCCCAATAACAACAGCAAGCTTCGTGATGTTATCGCCAAGGCCAAGGCGAACAATATGCCCAACGATACGATTGACCGCGGCATTAAGAAGGCTGCAGGCGATGCAAACAGCGTGAATTATGAATATGTATCATACGAAGGCTATGGTCCCAACGGAATAGCCATTATTGTAGATGCCCTTACGGACAATAAGAACAGGACGGCAGCCAACGTAAGGAGTGCCTTTACCAAGGGCTACGGTAATGTAGGAACCCCGGGATGCGTATCCTTTATGTTTGACAAGAAGGGACAGATCATCATCGACAAGGAAGAATGCGACATGGATCCCGATGATCTTATGATGGCAGCACTTGATGCCGGAGCCGAGGACTTCTCGGATGAGGAGGACAGCTACGAGATACTTACCGATCCGGATTCATTCTCGGACGTAAGGCAGGCCCTTGAAGAGCAGGGTATTAAGATGGCCGAGGCCGAGGTGACCATGATCCCCCAGACCTGGGTGACCCTCACCGACGAGACCTCGATCAAAAATATTCAGAAGACCCTTGATCTTCTCGATGAAGACGACGACGTACAGGCCGTATATCACAACTGGGATGAGTAATTCGTTACAGCACATGGATACAGCAAACATGGATCGTCGTGCTTGCACGTAAGAGACATGATTGCTGTAGACATGTATTGGAACAATACCAAGCCACGAAAAATGCGAAGCATTTTGAGTCGGGTTGGTGCTGGAACGATATGTGGACATAAGGATAAAAAATGGATATAAATTCAGAACTTTCCGGCATGCTTTTTAACAACATGCCTCTTATGAAGCAGTTTAATAAGGACACCTACAAGGATGCCTTTAAGGATTATAGCGAGAAATACGGTTCCCTTTTTTCAGCCATTGATGAAGGCTATTCTTCAAGTGATGACAAGAAAGCCTTTATTACCGGGCTGGCGGCTGATTTTGCAGGCAGGGCTAAAGAGGAGTCGGACAAGCTTAAGAAGAGATCAGAGAAGGAGCACTTCCTTCTTGATAATAATATGGTCCTTACGGTCTATGTTTTTCCGGCCCTTGTAAATGCAGGGCGTGAATCATGTAAGGAACTGGCACAGGCCTTGGCGGATGCCTGGAATGATGCTTTTAAGGGAACCAGGCTTTCGGTCGGAACATTTGAGGAGATCGACGGCGGTTTCAAGCGTAAGCTGTGTTATATCACAACTGCCGTGTGCAGGAGCCTTGACAAGGATGATGACTGCTATGAACTTAAGACACTGAGGGATTACAGGGATCACTATCTTCTTGGGAGTGAAGACGGCAGGGATGTGGTAGACACATATTATAACATTGCGCCCACGATCGTTAACAGGATCAATAAGACGGAAGACGCGGCATCCATCTACAGGACTATATTCAGCAGCTATATCAACCCCTGTATAACCCTTATCGAATCGGGCGAATACGAGGAGTGTAAGAAGCTGTATTCGGATATGGTTACTGCGCTTAAGGACAGATATATGTAAGGATACCGGAGGAATCTTAAGATGAGTGATAATTATAATATCGAAACATTATGCGTACAGGCAGGATGGAAGCCGACGACAGGTGAACCCAGGGTACTGCCGATATACCAGAGTACGACATTCAAATATGATACATCGGATGCCATGGGAAGGCTCTTTGACCTTGAGGATTCGGGTTACTTCTATACAAGGCTTCAGAACCCCACCAATGACTACGTTGCGGATAAGATACGTGCCCTTGAGGGAGGTGTTGCGGCAATGCTTACATCTTCCGGCCAGGCAGCCAATTATTATGCGGTGTTCAATATAGCCGAAGCGGGCGATCATGTTATCATGTCATCCAAGGTATACGGAGGAACCTTCAACCTTCTTACTATAACCATGAAGAAGATGGGCATTGAGTGTTCGGTCGTGGATCCGGATGCGGATATCGATCAGATCAACAGCCTTTTTAAGGATAATACCAAGTGTGTACTGGCCGAGACGATCGCCAATCCCGCTGTGGTTGTTCTTGATATCGAGAAGTTCGCGAAGGCGGCGCATTCACACGGGGTTCCCCTTATCGTTGACAATACTTTCGCAACACCGATAAACTGCAGGCCCTTTGAGTGGGGGGCTGACATAGTCACCCATTCCACGACCAAGTACATGGACGGACATGCAATGTGTGTCGGAGGCGCGATCGTTGACAGCGGTAATTTCGACTGGGAGAAATATGCCGATCAGTTCCCGGGACTGACAACCCCCGATGAGAGCTATCACGGCCTTACATATACGAAGAAGTTCGGCAAGGGGGCTTATATTACCAAGGCCACGGTCCAGCTTATGAGGGATCTTGGTTCCATACAGGCGCCTCAGAATGCTTTCCTCTTAAATGTCGGTCTTGAGACACTCCACTTAAGGGTACCGCGTCACTGTGAGAATGCCCTTAAGGCAGCCACTTACCTTAAGAATCATGAGAAGGTCGCATGGGTTTCATATCCCGGTCTTGCAGATGATAAATATCATGAACTGGCAATGAAATATATGCCGAACGGTACCTGCGGAGTACTGTGCTTCGGGATCAAGGGCGGCAGGCAGGCAAGCATTGACTTTATGGATAAGCTTAAGCTCATAAGCATAGTCACGCATGTGGCTGATGCCAGGTCCTGTGTACTCCATCCTGCATCCCATACACATCGTCAGATGACGGACGAGCAGCTGTTGGAAGCCGGAGTTCAGCCCGACCTTATCAGGTTTTCCGTGGGAATAGAAAATGCGGATGATATCATCGCCGATCTGGAACAGGCGTTGGCATAATATATATATTACGAGAGTATATGAATTCCAATAAGGATCTGTATGTAAAAATCATAAGTATAGCATCCTTGGTGGTACTGGGATATATCTTCTTTATTTCAGTTTATAACCAGATCATTGTACAGAGCGGCGGAGTATTCTACGTTATAATCTTCGGCGGGATACTTATACTTGCATTTGTATTACTGAGTCTGGTCACCAAGCTAATCGAGATCACGGGAGAGATCAGGGACAACACTATGTGGAATTGTGTCGAGATCCTTCTCCTGTGTTTATTGTCGTATCTTTTCCTGATCTTCAGGATGGCCTATAAGTCAACGGTCCCGGGAGAGGAAACAGTTCTTTACAGGGCGGCAGCCCTCATGAAAGAGGGTGCGCTTGCTGAAAAGGGAATGGATATGATAGAGCATTTGTGTATCTATCCGTCCCAGTATCTTTATTCCTTCGTGCTGTCGATATTCTTCAGGATAGGCGGTGTTCAGTCATCGGTCCTTGTCACCCTTAATGCCGTCACCCTTATTCTTTCGGCATTTCTTATTGACAGGGTAGTACGAAAAATAGCCGGCAGGGCCTGCGGTATCATCGCAGCCATGTGTACGATATTCATTCCGTCCCAGTCTTTTGCGGTTTATTCCTATTCAAGTGAGGTCTTTTTTTGTACTCTGCTTCTGTTAAGCATTGACCTGTGGCTTATAGTAATGGAAGTTGATGATTCGGACAGAAAAAAACAGCTTATCCTTTCAGGACTTTTCGGTTTGTCCCTTGCACTCCTGTGCTTTGTTGAACCTTTGATGCTCCTTATTGTTCCCGTGTTCATTGTGGGATTTGTTTTAAGGTATAAAAACGACGATAAGGATCCATCCATGATGGCGGCTGTTGCGGCGGCAGCTTTTGTACTGATCTTCCTGCTTATGACTATTATCAAAGCGGCAGCTCTCGGAACGGGCTTTGGTGATGTTGTTTCGGGAGGACTGTCAAGGTATAAGCTTTCCACTAATATAGAAACATCCGAGAAATATACCGCAGGTGATATTTTCGGGAAGTTCCATGAGAATCTTGATAATCAGAATACAAATGTCAGGGATAACTATCATTTCCTTGTAAATGATGAGGGAGAATCATATACCCAGACACACAATGCCTGGTTTTCACTCGGAACTCAGATGAGTTATATGTTTGTTCTGGTCATGTCCATAGCCTGCGCCTTCTATATGTTCAGAAACAAACGCGGAAATGCGGTCCCTGTATTTATTACACTTATATGCGGCTTTATTATACTTTTCTTCAGATCCACCGATGAGCCCAGCACATTCTTTATGTTTGAACTGCTGATAATAACAGCATGCTGTGGCCTTAATTATATGTATATGAACCATCATCCGGAGCTCTTTGGCCAGGTTAGGGCAGAAGGAATGCCTGATGCGGGAAGACCGGAGGTTGACTCAGCCCTTGGCGGAGCGCTGGAATGGGGAGCCATAGCCAGGGCCAAGAAGCTTATTTTTGTGAAAAACGAAGATGAAAATAAGGATAACGCGGCAATGGGACAGAATCCGGACGCGGAAGGACAGGAAACTGCGGGAGCAGATGGCACCGAGGCTATATCACAGCAGATACCTGTTTCGTATTTAAATGAACCCGCACCGGCACCTTCCCAGTTTAGCGCGCCTGCAAACAACGGAATGGAAATCCTTGGGGGGAACGTATCGCCTGAAGGCTATTTCTCGTTCTTTGATCTTTCTCCGACACCCGCACCCGTAGATATGGCACCGGCACCCGCACCGGCACCGGTTCAGGTGGATGAGTATACGGAACCCGTTGAAGAATACAGTGAACCGGCAGAGGAGTATTCAGAGCCTTTAGAGGAATACAGTGAACCGGTGGAGGACTACACTGAAGGCTACAGTGAGCCGGTTGAGGATTACAATGAAGAATACAGCGAACAGGCTGAGGATTATACCGAAGACTACAGTGAAGGCTACAGTGAGCCGGTAGAGGAATATACGGAAGGCTACAGCGGGCCAATAGAAGATTACACTGAGGATGCGCAAGAGTACTCAGAGGGATATTCGGATGAATATTCGGGATATGACAGCGGATATGATGAGCCCTCCTTTGATGAACTGGCCGAGGAATACGGCGAACCGGACGTTTCGGAACCGGCCGAAGAATATGTTCGGGAGCCTGTAAGGCAAAATCCCTCTTACGGAAGCTCAACCAAGGCGAGCTTTACAAGTGCTGCCCATGCACTCGGTTTCTCTCTCAGTGATGAGTTCTTTTCGGATGCCGGAACGGCAGAGGAACCCGTATATGAAGAGCCTGTATACGAAGAAGAGCCATATGATGAGCAGGAATATGAAGATTCCGCATATGATGAGCAGGAATATGAAGAACCCGCTTATGAAGTATCCGAATACGGAGAAAACGGATATGATGAGCCGGGATATGATGATCCACAGGGATATGAACCTTCTTATGATGCCGGAATAGATGAATTCTCATTCGGTGAGGGTATGCCTGACATCTCGGCTTTTGATGAACCCGAATATGCCGGGCCCGCATATGAAGAACCTGTAAACGAAGAACCTG
>DPZM01000056.1:5689-5975 GCA_003535955.1 Lachnospiraceae bacterium
GCGCCTGCACCCAAGAAGAAGGTTGTTAAGAAAAAGGTTGTCAGAAGGGTGGTAAAAAAGGTTGATAAGCCTCTTCCGACCATGGATTTCAAGGATGACCTGAGTCAGATAGTGAACCAGTTCGAACCTCACGAGGACCTTCCGGCCATGCAGTTTAAGACCGATCTGTCTTCCATCGAAGAAGCCTTCAACTATGAGGACGATTACGTTGATGACGATGAGATCTACGATGAACCTGCCGGAGGAGAAGGAACAGGGGGATTCACCATAGAGATTTAATTTTTTA
>DPZM01000116.1:0-3981 GCA_003535955.1 Lachnospiraceae bacterium
TCTTATTCCTGTCGGCGGGGCTTAGTGACAAGGTGAGCCGGGACTTAAAGGAGGGGGGTTATCCCGGGGATACACCGGTAGCTGTTGTATATAAGGCAACCTGGCCGGAAGAGAAAATCATACATACAACGGTCGATAACCTTGTTAAGGATATGGAAGAGAACGGTATCGATAAGACGGCTCTTATAATCGTAGGGAATGTGCTTGGCGGTGAATATGAGCTGAGCAGGCTCTATGATAAGGATTTTGAGACGGGCTACCGCAAGTGATTTTGACAGACATGTGTTTTCGGCTTGTGAAAATACGCATGGTATTATTCCAGCGGGCATGTTATAATCAGAGTGTTTACAGATATGCAAGGGTGAAGCCTTATGGATTATTCTAAAGAGAATAGAATAAGATATACACATCCGGGGTTTGATATAGACCCGAAGCGGATCTTAGGATGAGCAGAATCATATAATAAGTATAAATCATATATGAGGAGGTAAGAATATGGCTTGTTTTACAGCACCGTTGGTTGAATCCGTAATAGTTACGGCAGTTACCAAGGCAGAAGAGAAGAAGGAAATGCAGCATGCGGAGGGGAATACCGCAGGGGCAGGAAAGGTTACGATCCCGTTAAGCCGCAGGCTTAAGTGGCTTACAAACATGCTCTACGGGGGATCGGCCCTGCTTGCATTCGAGCATGTATGGCATGGTGAAGTTACGCCATGGTTCCCCTTCCTTACGGCTATGAGCAATGCAGAGGATGCGGCTGAGATGTTCCGTGAGATCGCGACCGTTGGTGTGTCCATGGCAGGACTTATTACCCTGGTGTGGTTTGGAATGTGCGCCGTGGCAACATCGATCGTAAACAGGAAGGATGACGAAACCCGGCAGGAGACGGCTTGATGATTCTAAATATCTGTTGACAGGAGAGAATAATATGACTTTACTTATAACTGTATTTGCAGCTGTTATCGCAACCGTTAAATGGTATACACGTAAGGATGATACGATGAAGCTTGGAATCCTGCTCTTTCTTTTCTGGGGTGCTTCCCTTATGTGGCTGGTTGACGCCATCTTCGAATATGCCGAGCTTAGGGCCGGGTATTTTACGCCCGCTGCAGAGGATATGTTAAACGATGCCTTCCTGGGACTTGCGGTTGTGGCTCTGGGACTTGTGATATGGCTTGTAAGGCTTCTTATCTTAGATCCCAAGGGAGTCATTAAGGCGAGCCTTAAGAGGGGCTGAAGCTTTCATTATTGCTTGAGTGCCGGCCGGATCAGCTTCAAAAATAACCGCTCAACTTGTCAGAGGCTGGGGCGGTTATTTTTTGCTGTTTAAACGATAAAACAGATATGAGGAAGAATAAATGGACGAAAGATTAAGAAAGCAGCTTGATTTTGCCTTGGAGATCGATAAGGAGAAGAATATCTTCCGCCAGACCCACTTATCGGGCCGCGGGCGCAATGAGAATGATGCGGAGCATGCCTGGCACATGGCCATCATGGCCTACCTCTTAAGAGAGTACTCCAACGAGGAGGTGGATGCCGGCAGGGTCATGCTCATGTGCCTGATACATGATATCGTTGAGATAGACGCGGGCGACACCTACGCCTACGATGAAGAGAGCAAGAAGTCGCAGAAATCGAGGGAGGAGGCGGCCAAGGAGAGGATATTCTCCATCCTGCCGGATGACCAGAGGGCGGAGCTTACCGCGATTTTCGATGAATTCGAGGAGGGTAAGAGCCCGGAGGCGAAGTTCGCAAGGGCCATGGATAACTTACAACCCTTGATCCTTAACAACTCAAACGGCGGATCCGACTGGGCCGAGCATGGTGTGAGTGCCGACAAGGTCTACGAGAGGCAGGGCAGGACAAGGCTCGGCTCTAAGAAGCTGTATGAGGTGACTGATGCCATAATACAGGAGAACATACGGAAGGGGAGCCTTAAGTGAAGCGCGCTGCCCTCTAAGATATGGATAGTGTTGAAGCTTTTATCCGGTACAGGTAAGTCCGGCAGGTATATGATATGAAACATATAAATATTGGGATAGTAGCGCATGTTGACGCCGGCAAGACCACGCTGACGGAAGCTCTCCTGTATAAGACAGGGAGCATCAGGCATCTTGGCCGGGTTGATGCGAAAGATACATTTCTTGATACAAATGAACAGGAGCGGGAGCGGGGGATAACCATTTTCTCCAAGCAGGCCCGCCTTAGAATGGGATCGCTTGATATAACCCTGGTCGATACTCCGGGGCATGTTGACTTTTCTGCTGAGGCAGAATCAGTCCTTCAGGTGCTTGATTACTGCATTCTCATCATAAGCGCGGCGGACGGGATCAAGGGCCGCACCCTTACCCTCTGGTCGCTTCTTAAGGAATACGATATCCCCACATTTATATTTGTAAATAAGATGGACCAGCCCGGAGCATCGGCGGATGCGGTGATGGCTGAGCTAAAGGACAGGCTGAGCGATGCATGCCTGGATGTTTCGCATGCTTGTATTGACCGTGATGGTCAGGACGCTGAAGGAGGCCCGGGCCGGCCCTTTAGCTTTACGGATGAGGATTATGAGAATATTGCCATGTGTGATGAGGGTCTTATGGAGGAATACCTTGAATCCATGGAGCCGATAGATGATGAGCGGATAGCCGGATTGATCAGGGAACGTAAGCTCTTTCCCGTATTCTTCGGCTCGGCCCTTAAGCTTGAGGGCGTGGACGGACTGATGGCGGGCTTGTCTTCCTATACTTTAGAGGATGAGTACGCGACTGATTTTGCCGCAAGGGTATTTAAGATCACGAGGGATCCGGCAGGAAACAGGCTCACACATATAAAAATCCTGGGCGGGAACCTTAACAATAAGGACCTTATCGGGGAAGAGAAGGTCCAGCAGATAAGGATCTATTCGGGCGATAAGTTCGAGGCGGTGGCAAGCGCCGGGGCCGGACAGATAGTTGCGGTCACGGGCCTTAATGAGACCCGGATGGGGATGGGGCTTGGGGCCTTAAGAGGGACCAACCTGCCCCTTATGGAGCCTGTGCTCAATTATAAGGTCAGCGCGGATGACGGGACGGATACGGCGGTTCTCCTTAAGGATTTAAGGATCCTTGAGGAAGAGGACCCGCAGCTTATCATTTCCTATGAAGAGGATGTGAAGGAGATAAGGGCCGCAGTCATGGGCGAAGTCCAGCTGGAGGTCTTAAAGCGCACCGTTCTGGACAGGTTTCATGTAAGCGTTGTCTTTGACACCGGGACAGTCGTTTATAAGGAGACCGTTGCTGAGGCCGTCGAGGGAGTGGGCCACTACGAGCCCCTGCGGCATTACGCGGAAGCCCATATCCTTATAAGTCCCATGCCAAGGGGGTCGGGGATCACATATGATTCCGTATGCAGTGAGGATATCCTTGACAGGAACTGGCAGAGGCTGATACTTACCCATCTGAAGGAAAGGATGCATAAGGGGGTGCTGACCGGATCGGTCATTACAGATGTGAAGTTCACGATACTTACAGGGAGGGCCCATCTTAAGCATACAGAAGGCGGTGACTTCAGGCAGGCAACCTACAGGGCAGTAAGGCAGGGCCTTATGAGTACAAGGTCCATACTTTTAGAGCCCTATTTCTTCTACAGGATCGAACTTCCGTCGGACAGCGTGGGCAGGGCAATGACCGACCTTGAGAGGATGAAGGGGAAGCCGCAGGCACCCATGATCGAGGGAGACAGGGCTGTGCTTACCGGAACAGCGCCTGCCGTCTGCATCAGGAACTATGCTAAGGACCTGGCTGCCTATACCAAGGGGGAGGGGGCCATATCACTGAGTCTTGCCGGATATGAGGAGTGCCATAATGCAGATGAGGTTATCGAGTCGATGGGGTACATTCCGGAGGCGGACCTTCGGAATTCGCCTGATTCGGTCTTCTGCGCCCATGGAGCGGGATTCGTCGTGCCCTGGAACGAAGTCAGGGACTATATGCATGTGGAAAGTCC
>DPZM01000116.1:4181-4367 GCA_003535955.1 Lachnospiraceae bacterium
GCTTGAGAAGGCAGGCGGATCCGGGCCTGTATCCCTTGGGACAGATGAGATCGATGCGATTTTGAACAAAACCTTCTACTCCAATTCGGGGACTTCCGCAAGGGCGGCTGCCGAGAAACGAAAGGGTGTTGGGGCAGAGAAGTCGAAAGTGGTCTCAACAGGCGGCTATGTTAAGGACCCTTACGA
>DPZM01000116.1:4439-7130 GCA_003535955.1 Lachnospiraceae bacterium
AACTACAAATATAAGCCTGTGCCTAAGAAGGATAAGTATCTTGTGGTTGACGGGTACAATATCGTTCATGCCTGGAGTGAGCTTAAGGAGCTGGCGGCGATAAATCTTGACGGAGCAAGGGACAGGCTTATAGATATAATGAGTAACTTAAAGGGAGCGATAGATGATGAGATCATTCTTGTGTTTGACGCATATAAGGTCAAGGGGAGGACTGCTTCCGAACAGAAGATTGGGAATGTAAAAGTGGTTTTTACCGAAGAGGATGAGACTGCGGATTCATATATAGAGCGGTTTGCCGCTGAAAACGGCAGGAAGTACGATGTCACTGTGGCAACCTCCGATAACCTCGAGGGCGGCCTTGCCCGGGGGAGCAGCTGCCGTCTTATATCCGCAAGGGAGCTTGAGAGATATGTAAGGGACCGGGTGCAGGAGCTTACCGGGAATTACACGGCGGCTAACCGGGAAGGGAAGATATACCTTTCGGATTTCATGAAGTAAGGATCGAATAAAAAATGAAATCATCTTTTTCCAAAGAAAATTCAGTTTGTAGCCGAAGGCCACAGCATACTTTTCAGAAAGCTTGATGACCTGACAGAACACGTGATGAAGCTTGAATATGATGGTGTGAGATTGGATCTTCTTAAAACGAGGGTCGGACGTTTAGAGAGGTGCGTTGTCGAATAGTATTAAGTTAGCTTGACGGAAAGGGCTTTTGGCAGTATATTGTGATTGAGCAAGGGTGCTCGGACTAAGGTCCGGGCACCCTTTTTTAGGCAATGCGAAAAATCTGTTGGCAGGGAGGAATGACATGAAGATCGAATTCACAAAGATGCAGGGGTGCGGAAATGATTATGTGTATATAAACGGTTTTACACAGAAGATCGCTCCCGATAAGAAGAAAGACCTTGTGATCAAGCTTAGCGACCGGCATTTCGGTATAGGGTCTGACGGGGTAATATTTATAAATCCTTCGGACAGGGCTGATTTTGAGATGGAGATGTATAATGCCGACGGCTCAAGGTCCGAGATGTGCGGCAATGGGATAAGGTGTGTGGCCAAATACGTTTACGACCACGGGATGACCGATAAATGCGACATTACCATAGAAAGCTCCGGTAAAGTCAAGCCCATACATATAACCGCGCAGGAGGGTAAGGCTAAGCTCATCCGGGTTGATATGGGGGAGCCTGTGCTTGATCCCGAACTCATACCTGTGCGGCCGGAGCCTGGAAGAAGAGGAGCCGGAAGATCTGCCCCGGAAAGAGAAACCAAGGCCGGCAGCGGGGCGGCCGCAACCCTGGCCGAAGACAATGAGCCGGTAAGTAAAGAGATAATTGACGAGTCGGAAAGGGGAACGGCTGCCGGGATTATACGGGAAGAAAACAGGGTGATAAATGTTCCGATCATGACAGATGGCAGGGAATACCGTATGACCTGTGTATCCATGGGTAATCCCCATGCCGTGATATTTGTTGACCTGACCGGTCGAAAAGATAATGATCAAGACAGACCTGTATCTGATCCCGGAGGCTTAACCGTCTTTCCCGACTTTAAGAAGGAGGGCGGCATAGAAAACATCGGGCCCCTAATTGAGAATCACAGGGCATTTCCCAATAGGACCAATGTGGAGTTTGTAAGGGTCGATGACAGGAATAATGTCCACATGCGGGTATGGGAGCGGGGTACGGGTGAGACCTTAGCCTGCGGTACCGGCTGCTGCGCTGCGGCCGTGGCCTGCGTGCTCAACGGTCTTACCGACAGGTCGGTAACCGTGCATGTGCCGGGCGGCGACATATTGGTTGAGTGGGATGAGGGCGATAACCATGTATATATGACAGGGCCCGCGGTTACTGTATTTGACGGGGTTGTGAATGTATAAACCGTGTAGGTCAATATATAAACGGATAAGATATGATAAAAAATATGTAACTATTCAGAGCCATGCACATACAAGACGGCACATGCTTGCATGAATGCCGGATTGTATGTATATGGCGAAGTAACCACATGAGCAAACGAAGTGCGAAGCACGGCTTTGCGAATGGGGTTCTGAATAGTTACAAAAATATAAATAGATCCATCACAGCGTTTGGGATGACGTATAGGATCTGTAAGGAGGAAAACAATGGTAAGGATAAACGACAACTATTTAAAGCTGCCCGATAGCTATCTCTTCTCTGATATAGGCAGGAAGGTGAATGCCTTCATTAAGGAAAATCCGGATAAGAAGGTCATAAGGCTGGGAATCGGGGATGTAACAAGGCCCCTGACACCTACCATAATAAAGGCCCTGCATGAGGCTGTGGATGAGATGGGAGAGGCGGCTACATTTAAGGGCTATGCCCCCGATCTGGGATATGAATTCTTAAGGAAGGCAATTTCGGATAACGATTACAAGGCAAGGGGCTGTGATATAGAGCCCGATGAGATATTTGTTTCCGACGGCGCCAAGTGCGACTGTGGCAACATTCAGGAGATATTTGCCACAGACTCACGGGTTGCGGTGTGCGATCCCGTCTACCCGGTGTATGTGGATTCCAACGTGATGGCCGGCCGGGGCGGGAGCTATGATGAAAGAAGCGAGGGCTTTACGGACATTATATATATGCCCTGTCTTGAAGAAAATGACTTCGTACCGCAGCTTCCGAAGGAGGTTCCGGATCTGATATATCTGTGCTTCCCCAATAACCC
>DPZM01000058.1:0-230 GCA_003535955.1 Lachnospiraceae bacterium
CATGGGATGGTTATCGTTCTTGTATGCATCAGATGTCCACCATACTGTATCCTTGGAATTGTCATCCATTACGATATACTTATCCTTAGGTGAACGTCCTGTGAACTCACCTGTCATAACGTTAATGGTATCGAGCTCGGTAAGTGTTCCTACATCATAGCCCGTAAGATCCTTCTTAGTCTCCTCCTCATACAGCATCTCGTATGAAGGATTGTAAACGATCTCAGTTG
>DPZM01000058.1:370-18096 GCA_003535955.1 Lachnospiraceae bacterium
ACTATGAACTGACCGTCTAATATTCTAACACGTGAACTGCCCTTTGACAACTTAAATTTATCTTCGTCAAACCGCTTGTTTTCTCTGATACGGTAACGTGATATCACGCAGGCGCACCCTCTCTTCTTCATTAAGCCTTCCCTCATAAAGCTTAAAAATGCGCTCATTATAGTCATTTAATATCTCTTTCTGCCTGTCAGTGAGCATACCGGTAAGGATCGCATCCCTCTCATAAGGCACCATGGTCAGGGTTTCAAAGCCGTAGAAATTCCCCCATTCATTGGACTCCTTCTCTACGCATAAAAGAAGATTCTCGATCCTTATACCGTATTTCCCTTCAAGATAAAGTCCCGGTTCATCACTTGTTATCATTCCCGGTGCAAGGGGCGGCTGGTTTACATCCTTATTTATCTTAAAACGGAAGGCCTGGGGCCCTTCATGCACATTAAGCATCGCACCAACCCCGTGTCCGGTTCCGTGCCTGTAGTCCATGCACTGCTCCCATATGGGGCGTCTTGCAAGGATATCAAGGTTTTCTCCCCTCGTACCCTCTAAGAACACGGCATCGGCAAGGTCGAGCATTCCCTTAAGGACCAGGGTATAGTCCCTCTTCATTTCTTCACTTAACGGTCCCAGGGCAATAGTCCTTGTTATGTCCGTGGTCGCTCCTTCATACTGTCCGCCGGAATCAACAAGGAGAAAACCCTCCGGCTTAAGGGCGGCACCGCCTTCCCTATCCGGTGAATAGTGTACGATCGCACCGTTAGCCGCATAAGCTGAAATAGTATCAAAGGAAAGTCCCTTATTCCCCTGTATCTCATACCTCATTTCATCTAACATCATGGCGGCATCATATTCACTTATACTCCTGCCCTCCTCATGGCTCTTACGGACTTCATCCTTTATCCTTAATATGAACCTTGTCACCGCAAGTCCATCCTCAATATGCCATTTCCTTGCAAGCTCACATTCAGCCTCATTCTTGATATGCTTTCTTATATAGTCACAGGATGGCCTGTTGATCATCTCGTTTCCCATTATGATGTTACAGACATGGGCATTAAGGCTTGTATGGTCACACAATATCTTCACATCCTTAATCGCAGCAGCATCCCTGTCAAAATCATCATAGGGCAGGACCCTGACTCCTTCCTTTAACAGTGCCCCGGACACCTCATCAGAGACACTTTCTTTATATACATAAAGTCTTGCCTCGTCCCTGTCCACATATCCATAACTTATAGCAACAGGATTATATAGTATGTCACTTCCGCGGACATTAAAGGTCCACATCACATCTGAAAGCTCGGAGATAATAAGGGCATCGGCCCCGTATTCATCCAGCTTTTCCCTGATACCGGCAAGCTTCTCATGGGTACTGCATCCCGTGATACTCTCGGGAAGCAGGTAAAGGGGGTTGTGGGTAAGCTCCGGCCTGTCCGGCCATACCTCCCTTGCAGGATCCGTATCTTCTATGATACACCCGGTGTCCCTGCTTATCTTCATGAGCCTGTCATAAGTCCCCCGGGTTACAAGCTTAAGATCAACTCCTATCTTATAGCCGCTCCCGGCCGAACCGGCAAGATCCTTTATATAGTCGTATATATCCTTAACCGAAGGCTCTCCCATCTTATGAAGCTCTATACCGGAACCTTCAAGCTGTGACCCGGCCTGAATGAAATACCGCCCGTCGGTCCACAGACCGGCTTCGTCTTCAGTGACCATCAGCGTCCCGGCCGACCCGGTAAATCCCGTAAGATACTCCCTTAATTTGTAATATCCGTCTATATACTCACTTCCATGTTCATCAGACGTAAAGACGAGGGCACATTTAAGCCCCCGCGCTTTCATGAAATCTCTTAATCTTTCAATTTTCTTTACGGCTTCCATTTTCCTTAACTACTTTTCCTTACTGTTCATAAACCTGAGATTTAAATCCACATCACCGGTGATCCCGTCCACCTTGCCCTTCTTCGAATACTGCCACATGGAAAAGGCATAGGGATAGTCCGTTCCGTCTTCGGGTTCATAGTCATCGCTCAACCATACTTCATAATCCTCCAAAAGATCCGGGTGCATACCGGCGATCAGCATATCCCTTGAAGCATATATCATGGGAGTATATCCGAATGACTTAACCGTATCGCAGAACTTAACCGCAAGCTCGGTCCTGTCCATGGCGGTAAGGTCATCGGTTCTTGCCTTATCATCCTCGATCCATTCCATATCTATTGCGATGGGATATGTGGCTCCGTAGTTCATAAGGGCTCCCACGGTAAAGTTAGCCTCCTCAATGACCTCCTCCTCTGTTACGGCCTGTGAGAAGAAATAGACTCCGGTATTAAGTCCGGCATTCCTGGCGCCCGTGATATAGGCAACAAAGTTATCGTCAAGTACCAGGTTGCCGCTTTCGTAACCCCTGGCGCCGAGCCTTATCATGGCAAAGTCATACCCGGCAGCCTTGACCTTAGTCCAGTCTATATCACCCTGATACTTGGAAACATCCACACCTCTTACGGTTGATATGGTTCCGAACTTATACTCAAGCTTCTCCTCATCCATGGAAAGAGCAGCCTTCAGATCATAAGCATTCTTAGGTGCATCCTCTTCTATATCATACCACTTAAGGTCTTCGCCCTTTGCCTTGGCCTTGATATGCTTACCGTCCTGTGACTTTCGCATCTCCTCTTTTTCTTCTTCGGTAGGCATTATATTGTCTTCATTATTCTTATCGGTATTGTTCCCGGATACTGTCTTATCCTTATCAGCCTCAGACCTCTCTTCTTGTTCCTTTACCTCATTATTGCTTACAGGCTCATTGTATTCATCTTTTTTCTTATCATACATGTCCCAGAAATCAAGATCCTCAGAGGTCAGATTATGTTCGCCTATCCCCAGGGCTTCATCCTCTAGCCGCTGCTGCTCAAGCTCGGCCTGTGCTGCCTCCCTGGCCTCCTGCTCCTGCCTTGCAAGAGCCCTCTTTCTTTCCTGTTTATCCTTGGTATTGACATATATTATTGTCAGAAACAAAAGCATGACAAGTGAGCTTGCCGCTACAAAATAGATCACGGTCCGCTTATATGCTTTCTTGTCTTCCCTGTCCTGATAGTCGAAAAAACCTGCCATGTTCCTACCCCTTTTACGAAAAATATGATATCATACCTGCATGAAACATTCAATGAAGCTTCATCTCAATATATCAATAATCCTTCTTGTGTCCATACTCCTGCCCGCCTGCACGCTTCCGTCAGCTGCCCCGGTCAAGATGACCCGTTCCGGTTTTTTCTTTGATACCCTTGTAAATATAACTATTTACGGCACAGATGATAAGAGCCTGCTCGATGACTCTTTTGAACTGTGCAGACAATATGAAGATCTTCTGTCGATGACAATCGCTTCCAGTGATATAGCAAGGATCAACTCAGCAGGCACAGAGCCTGTATATGTTTCTCCCATAACCATGGGGATACTTGATGCTGCAGCCGGATATTACCGGCTTTCTGACGGCAGGCTTGACATATCTGTCGGTGCACTCTCTGATATCTGGGCAGATGCAAGGAGCAACGACCGTCTGCCGGGCGATGATCATATAGCGGATGCACTTAAGCATACAGGTTTTGACAGGATAACCCTTGACCCTGATAAGATGTGTGTATCCAAGTCGGACCCCGGGACCGCCCTTGACATCGGGGCTCTGGGCAAGGGGTATATAGCAGATGCCCTTAAGGAAATGCTTACATCCCGCGGTGTGACTTCCGCGATCATATCCCTTGGCGGAAATATCGTCACAATAGGTAAGAAACCGGGAGAAAAGCCCTTTCGTATTGGGATAAAAAGGCCCTTTTCCGAAATGACCGAAGTAGCCGAGGAAGTCGACATATGGGATAAGTCGGTCGTAACATCGGGTGTCTACGAAAGATATATTAAGGTTGATGATAAGATTTACCACCATGTGCTGGATCCATCCACCGGATATCCGGCCGACACCGATCTTATGAGCGCGACCATAATAAGTGATTCCTCCCTTGATGGAGATGCCCTGTCAACGATATGCCTTCTGTACGGCCTTGACAGAGCCACCGAGCTCATAAACGAAACCCCCGGTACGGAAGCGATCTTTATCACCTGGGACAATGAGCTTCACTACACCGGGGGTGCATCGTCTTATACACATTCCGCGAATAAATAACCTGCGTTAAGGAACCAGCTTCGATATTGCTCCTTTGGGGCACTTCTTGGCGCACAGACCGCAGCCAACGCACTTCTCCTGATCGATCCGGGCCAGAAATCCGTCAACCGTGATCGCTTCCTTGGGACATTCCTTGGCGCACAATGAACAGCCTATACAGCCGGTCTTACATACCTTCATGACAAGAGGGCCCTTGTCCTTATTCATACAGTCAACGGCATACTTGGCCTTGTAGGGGATAAGTTCGATAAGGTGCTTGGGGCAGGCATCTATACATTTACCGCAGGCACGGCACTTATCCTTGTCGATCTTAGCCACTCCGTCCACTATCCTTATAGCGTCAAATTCACAGGCGGCAACACAGGTTCCAAAGCCCATACATCCGAAATCGCATGACTTTGGCCCGCCCGAAGGAACGAAACTGGCCATCCTGCAGTCCTTAACGCCCTCGTAATTGTAGTTGTTGAAGGTCAGGTCGCAGGTTCCCTTACACTTTACATGGGCAACCTTCTTATCGGAGGCATCCGCTTCAACCCCCATGATACCCGCGATGACTTCGGCCACAGGTTCGCCGCCAACAGGGCATCCCGAAACAGGTGCTTCGCCCTTTGCTATGGCGGCTGCCAAGCCCGAACATCCGGCGTATCCGCACCCGCCGCAGTTATTACCCGGAAGGGCATCTTCTATCGAATCTGCCACAGGGTCTGTCTCAACCTTGAAGACATTCCCGAAAACACTTAAGAATATTCCTATCAGTAATCCGACACCGCCTACTACCGAAACGGCTATAATAATTCCGAAAGTATTCATCTTAACCTCTCCTATGCTTATTACTTAAGTCCGGAAAAACCAAAAAAGGCTATTGCCATAAGACCTGCCGTTATAAGTACTATGGGCGTTCCGCGAAAAGCCTTAGGTACATTATTGTACTCAATCTTCTCCCTTAATCCCGCCATTATGACTATGGCAACCAGGAATCCGACCGATACGGCCAGTCCGTTCACAACGCTCTCGATAAAGTTATATGAATTCTGGACATTCTTAAGGGCAACACCCAGTACCGCGCAGTTGGTCGTTATAAGGGGCAGATAGACACCCAGCGCATTGTAGAGGCTTTTAACCTTCTTCTTAAGGAACATCTCGACGAACTGCACAAGGGCAGCTATAACGAGAATAAATACAATGGTCTGTAAGTATGTGATATTAAGCGGCACCAACATGAACTTATATATAAGGGAAGTCACGGCTGATGCCAGTGTTATTACAAAGACAACCGCAGAACCCATGCCGGCTGCAGTCTTAACCTTCTTGGAAACACCCAGGAAGGGACATATACCCAGGAACTGGCTTAACACCACATTGTTTATAAAGGCCGAACCTATCGCTATCGTAAGAAGCTTACCCATTTACTTATCTCCTTCCCTTATCTCAACAGTCCTACCGGCGCACCCGGTATTTATGCATCCGCTGCACATTGATGCATCGCATGAAGTGAGTGCATTTGCCGCCTTGGCCCCCTTCATCTTAAACCTGTTCATAAGAGCTGTAAGGATGGCAAGCACAAAGAAGGCTCCGGGTGCCAGAATAAAGATCGTTAGTGTATCAACATTCTCGGGAAGGAACCTGAATCCGAAAATAGAACCGGCTCCCAGGATTTCCCTTATTATTCCGATCAGTGTAAGTCCCAGGGTAAAGCCAAGTCCCATTCC
This sequence comes from Lachnospiraceae bacterium, assembly GCA_003535955.1. Classification (GTDB taxonomy): domain Bacteria; phylum Bacillota; class Clostridia; order Lachnospirales; family Lachnospiraceae; genus UBA2868. The sequence goes on from DPZM01000058.1 coordinate 6,269, forward strand.
CAATCCGTCGAAGATCGAAGGAATGACAGGATTCTTGGATGCATATGCTTCTGCCCTTCCGAGTATTATACAGTTAACCACGATAAGGGGTATATAGATACCCAGTGCCGAATACAGGGACGGAATGTAGGCCTGTAAGAGCAGCTGCACTATCGTAACGAATGAAGCTATTATGACTATGAAGGCAGGGATCCTGACGCTGTCCGGGATCACCTTCCTTAACATCGATATAAGGAGGTTGGACATTACAAGAACAACCGTCGTTGTAAGTCCCATACCCACGCCGTTTATCGCACTTGTTGTCACGGCAAGCGTCGGACACATTCCAAGCATCAGGACAAGTGTGGGATTCTCCTTTATTACTCCGTTATATATTCTCTCTGTTATCTTACCCATATCGGTTACCTCACCTGAATATTTCCAATGTGGTCTGCATAGGCCAGCCCCGCGTTCACCGCGCTTACCATTGCATTGGTAGTTATTGTGGCTCCGCTTAATGCATCTATCTCATACTCGGCAGCCGCACCCGTTTTGGTGTAGTTAAACCTTGACACCTGCTTACCGGCGAACTGACCCTTGAATTCAGGTGTGTCCGCCTTCATGCCAAGGCCTGCCGTCTCACTTATTTCAAGGATCTCAATCCCGTTAAGGGTTCCATCATCCGAAATACCCAATGATATTGTAATATCGCCGCCGTAACCCTGAGCCGTTGTGACTGTCATAACATATCCCAGCGGATTACCCGATCCGTCCACTGCCCTTAAGCACTCATCCACCGTCTCGTCCTTATAGCCTTCTTCAGCAAGGACGGAAGCCGAATCGCCGGTATTTATCGAGGCATCCTCCTTAAAGTCAGCAGCATCCGGGAATACCGCCTTATATGCATTAAGCTTGGCTTCAAGAGTCTTAGCCTCTATCGGCTGTTTGGTAAGCTCGTAAACATATCCGAGGCAGGCTCCCGCAACTATCGTTATTATGGTTAGGGTAAGAACAGCCCTGATCGAATTCTTCATTACGCCTCACCGCCTTTCCCGAAACACTTGGGGATCGTATACTCTTCTATGAGCGGAACGAGCAGGTTGCAGAATATGATGGCAAAGCTTACACCCTCTGCCGAATTGCCGAAGCACCTGAATATTCCGGTCATAATACCAAGGCATATACCATATATGATCTTACCCGTATCGGTTATCGGGCAGGTCGCATAGTCGGTTGCCATAAAGAAGGCGCCAAGCATCAGACCGCCGCCGGAAAGCTGAGCCATCAGGTAATAAGGATCCCATCCCCTTCCGCCAAAAAGGCCCATGAAAATGATAAGGGTGATAATATAGCTTGCCGGTATACGAAGATCGATAATACCGAAAGCCAGCATGATGCAGGCACCTATTGCAATGGCAATGACCGAAGTCTCGCCTATGGTTCCCGCTATGTTTCCGAATACCATGTCCTTAAGGTTTACCGCTTCTCCCGCCCTTACCAGTGCAAGGGGAGTAGCCTGGGTCATACCGTCGTAGTTAAAGTCAGTCATCCTTGCGGCAAAACAGATAACAAGAAAACACCTTCCGCCAAGGGCAGGATTCATGAAGTTCTGTCCCAGGCCGCCAAAAAGCATCTTAACAAAGATTATCGCAAAGATCCCGCCTATGACCGGAAGCCACCAGGCTGCGGTAGGCGGCATGTTAAGTGCCAGCAGAAGTCCCGTTACCGCGGCCGACAGGTCTTTAACCGTCACCTTCTGCTTCATTATAAGTTCATAAACAAGTTCCGTAAGCACACAGGTGGCAACACTCACCACAACAATAAGTGCCGACCTTGCTCCGAAATGATATATACCGTATCCGGTTGCCGGAAGGAGTGCCAGAAGGACTAGTCCCATTATCTTTGATGTTGTGTATTTGCTTCTGACATGAGGCCCCGATGATACATTCAACAGATCGCTCACGACTCTTACCTCCTACTTTTTCTTCTTGGCAAGCAAAATCTTACGCATTGTCTTTATACTCTGTGTAAGCTGACGCTTGGCCGGGCAGATATAGCTGCAGCAGCCGCATTCACAGCATTCCATCCCGTTATATTTAAGGAATTTCTCTTCATTTCCGTTCTCGGCATAATCCGCGAGTCTTGCCGGTATTACCCTTCCCGGACACACATCGACGCATCTTCCGCAGTTGATGCAGGCACTCGGTTCGTACTCCGCCACCTCGTCCTTTGTGAAACAGGTTACGGCGGATGAGGTCTTGATTATGGGAACATCCAGATCAAACATCGCAAATCCCATCATGGGACCGCCGGATATGATCTTCTCGGGAGTTACCTTAAAACCGCCCGATGCCTCAATAAGCTGCCTGACATTGCTTCCTATCGGAACAAGATAATTCTGCGGATTCCTTATGGCATCGCCTGTCACGGTCACGATCCTCTCTGTAAGGGGACGCTTCTCTATGATCGCATGATATATGGCAACCACCGTATCCACGTTATTTACTATACATCCCGCATCGGCAGGCAGCATTGATGAATTGATCGCCCTCTTTGTTGTTGCATATATAAGCTGACGCTCAGCTCCCTGCGGGTACTTGGTCTTAAGTGTCTTGACCGTGATCCTCGGTTCATTCTCGGTAAGCTCCTTAAGGTTCCTTATGCATTCAGGCTTGTTATCTTCAACCGCAAGGATCCCCTCCGCATGATCAAAGAGGCAGAGGATGATCTTAAGACCGGCTACAAGCTTGTCCGGTTCCTCAAGCATGCGCCTGTAATCCGATGTCAGATAAGGCTCACATTCCGAGCAGTTGACTATACAATAGTATATCTTATCGGGATCCTTGGGAGACAGCTTCACATGTGTCGGAAATCCTGCCCCGCCCATTCCGACTATTCCCGCAAGCTTGACCGCATCGATCACATCCTGCTTGGTACAGTCATTAATATCCTTTACGTGAAGAGGTTCCGCCGCTTCATAGAGCCCGTCATTATCGATCATTATCGACTCAACCATATCGCCTGTGGCAACCCTGTGCTTACCGATCGACTTAACCGTTCCCGAAACGGATGAATAGATATTGGCAGAAACAAACCCTCCGGCCTCAGCTATCATCTGACCGCATAATACCCTGTCGCCCTTTGCCACCAAAGGCTTGGCAGGTGCGCCGATGTGCTGAGACAGTGGGAAAACCATTTCACCCTCAGGCATGAACCGCAGTATCGCCTTGTCCTTGCTCAGTTCCTTGCCCTCATTGGGATGAACCCCGCCCTTAAATGTTAAACCAGACATAAGACCACCTCTTATATATGTATTCTAATTTTTGGAATCGTCACCGTGTTCTTTTGACTCTTCCTGTATCTTTCTGAAATGATTTCTGGAAGTCATCCTGGGATATGCCCGAAGGATACGGCCCTGCAGGAGGCTGTTCCAGGATCTGCCGAGAGTTGCCTTGCTCACATGCTCTCCGAACCTTGTCTGCAGCTCACCGGCATATTTCGATCCAACCGTCACTATCCTGTCCTTCCATATGGCCTGTACCACCTCAAGGCGCTTGCTGTAGCGTTTAATGTAATTGGCTTCCTTGAGCTTAAGCCTTAAGGCCCCCATCCTGTTCTTAAGCTCTTCACCTTCTGAGTAGAGCCTTGTCGACCTTATATACTCCTCTATTCCGTCAAGCAGGGCATCCATCTTCTCAAGCTGCCTTGATACATCAACTGCAGCTATGGTAGCCATGACAAAGTCAGCCAGATAAATGCCGGCAGCGACCGTTATCAGTATGTGTCCCACCCTCTCGGAAAAAAAACCTATGATCCTGTCCGCGAAAGGTAAGATGATATTAAAGAGAAGAAGGGATACGAACCCCCAGGCCAGAGAGGACTTTAAACATATCCTGCCCTTGTAGTTAAACCTCTCTTCGGTATAATCCCACCAGCTTGTATGAAAGAGGGCTTCCATAACAGTTGCGGTAACATATTCAAGTGTAGTTGTGAATACGATCGCGAGCAGAAAGAGGAGAATATAATTATGGCTGAAGGGACGAAGCGTGAGGGTCATGAAGACACCGCCTACTCCGTATATTGTACACAGGGGACCGGTCACATAGCCCCTGTTCACAATCCTCTTCTCCATTACGGATACGTAAAAGCTTTCCCATATCCATCCCATGAAGGAAAAGATAAGCATATAACACAAAATATGATACACCGGTACACCGGCGATCGGTAGGTCCCACATAATACTCCCTGTTCACCCGACTTTAATTTTATCGTTTTATATAGTATACTAAATTAGTGAAAACTATACAAGAATAAGGCAAAAAAGATGCAGATATTTACTGATTTTTTCCCGAACATCCATCCGGGTTATCCAATTGAAAAGCTGGCACCCCTTGATAAGATACTCTTTATCGATATTGAGACAACAGGACTCTCAAGAGAGCTGACCGACCTCTACCTTATAGGCTGCGGCTACTTTACGGGTGACTGTTACAACACCATACAGTGGTTTGCCGATTCGCCGGATGATGAGCCCGGTATACTTAACGCCTTCAATGATTTTGTAAGCGGGCGTTTCACCCTCCTTATCCACTACAACGGCAATCACTTCGACATCCCTTACCTTAAGGCCAAGGCCATGAAGCATTCACTCGCTCTTCCCTTTGATAAGATGGATGCTCTGGATATCTACTGTGAGCTCAAGCCCTACAAGAAGCTTCTTGGCTTAACATCCTTAAGGCAGCGGGCCGTTGAGGAGCTGCTTATGATAAACTCCGACGATCCATATTCAGGCAAGGACCTTATAAACGTTTACGGCAGGTATGTAAACAATCCCTCGGACAGCCTTCTCAAACCTCTTATCTATCACAACAGTGAGGATTTAAAGGGAATGGCATATATACTTCCGGCCCTTTATTATACCGATTTAAAGGACTTAAGACTCGAATATGTATCATATGGGATACATGAATATAATGATTACTCGGATGTTAAGCACCGGGAGCTCCTGGTTACATATTCCCACAATCTGAAGCTTCCCGCAGGTTTTAACTGCAGGGAAGGAGACATCATGCTTCATGTCGGTCCGGAGGGCAAGGCCACATTGAGGCTTCCCATCATCGAAACAACTCTTAAGCAATTTTATCCGGACCATAAGAACTACTATTATCTCCCGGCCGAAGACACCTGTATATTTAAGTCTGCAGCACATGGGGTACCCGCGCAGAGGCGTGAGAACGCAAAAAAAGAGACCTGCTATACCAGGCACAGCGGTCTCTTTATTCCTGTATTAGCCGGATCGGCATCACCGATCCTTAAAAGCGATTATTCCTCAAAGGAGCTCTATACCCCCTTCATCGAGGATAAGTGTCCGTCACTTCTTATGGATTTAGGACTTAAGATCGTAGCTCACATCCTCTAGATCAGGCTTTCTGGTAGAAGAAGGAATTACGCCTGTTGTAACCGAAATCCTTATGGTTAACGATCTGTTCCGTACTTCCGATGAAGAGAAGCCCTTCCTTCACAAGCGACTGATTAAACTTCTTATATATCTCATCCTTGGCTTCATCGGTGAAGTAGATCAGCACATTCCTGCACACTATGAAATGGCATCCTGTAGGATACGGATCCTTAAGAAGATTGTGTTCCTTGAACTCAACCCTGCTCTTTATTTCATCACTGATCTTATATGATGTACCTATCTGGGTAAAGTACTTCTTCTTAAAATCATCTGGCACGCCTGCGATTGACTTCGCATTGTAAAGACCTGTCTTGGCCTGGGCAATAACCTGTTTATCAAGATCGGTCGCTGTGATCTTGATCTGATTGAGAGGTATATGTCTCGAGAAGGCCATTACAAGCGAATACGGCTCATCACCTGTCGAGCAGGCTGCGCTCCATATCTTTAAGTTCTTGCCATACCTCTTGATCATCTCGGGGATGAAGGTCTTATCCAATAATTCCCACTGATCCGTGTTCCTGTAGAATTCCGACACATTGATCGTAAGATAATTCACAAACTCATCAAATAAAGCCTTATCAGTCTTGAGAGTCTTGACAAAATCATCATAGCCGCTGATCTTGTGCTTATTGATGAGGGTATCGATCCTTCTCTTCATCTGCTTCTCTTTGTAAGCAGTAAGATCGATCGTTGTCATCTTATATATTGCGTCTTCAAATTGCTCGTAAGTTAATGCCATTTTTTACTCCTCGCTCTCTGAATTTTCGCTCTCCGTTTCTGCCTCTGCCTCAGTTCTCTCTATTTCAGCTTCAATATCTACAGATGCATACTCCGCATCGTCATCTGTCTTAACTTCTTCTTCAGCCTTCTCAGGCTCAAACATTGCCTTAACGCTCAAGCTTATCTTCTTGTCCTCGGGCTTGAAATCAACGATCTTGGCCGTGACCTCATCGCCTACCTTGAGTACATCCGAAGGCTTCTCGATATGCTCCCTGGATATCTGGGATACATGAAGAAGAGCATCAATACCGGGCTCAAGTTCAACAAACGCACCAAAGTCCGTCATCCTTGCCACCTTACCTGTCACTACCGTTCCGATGCTGTACTTGTTCTCTGCATCATTCCAGGGATTGGACTCAGCAAACTTAAGTGACAGAGCGATCTTGGTCTCTGATATATCCTTTATAAGAACCTTGAGCTCCTGACCGGGCTTAAATACCTTCTTGGGATTCTCAACACGTCCCCATGAAATCTCGGAGATGTGAAGAAGTCCGTCTGCTCCGCCAAGGTCTACAAACACACCGAAATCGGTAACGTTCTTAACAACACCGTCAACAACATCACCCGGATGAATCTTCTCGAAGAGCTCCTTCTGCTTCTGCATACGCTCAGCCATGAGAAGCCTCTTCCTGTCACCGATGATCCTTCTTCTTCTGGGATTGAACTCGGTGATAACAAACTCAATCTCCTGTCCGAGATACTTGGACAGGTCTTTCTCGTATGAATCCGAAACAAGACTCGCGGGAATGAATACCCTTGACTCTTCAACAACCACAGACAGACCGCCCTCAAGTATCTGAGCGACTGTAGCCTTAAGAACCTCCCCGTTGTTGAATGCTTCTTCAAGCCTCTTATTGCCCTTGTCGGCTGCAAGCCTCTTATAGGTAAGGAGAACCTGTCCGTCTCCGTCATTTACCTTTAAGACCTTAGCCTCCATCGTGTCACCTACATTAACGCAGGTAGTAAGATCAAGGTTAGGTGTATTTGAATATTCGTTTCTGGTTATGATACCATCGGACTTGTATCCTATGTTAAGGATTATCTCATCAGGCTTAACATCGATGACCGTACCTTCAACTACCTCTCCGTTATGTATTGTTTTAAGTGATGCTTCCAACATCTGTTCAAAAGTTTGCTCTGACATAGCTTTGAACCTCCTGAATTATTTTTTTTGGGGTGGAAGCCCCCGCTGTAATACCAACACTTTTAATGGATTTGAAGTTAAGTACCAAGTCATCCAGTGTCTGTATGTATTGCGTGTTTTTACATTCACGCCTACATATCTCAAACAATTTCTGCGTATTCGAGCTGCCCGCTCCGCCGATAACTATCATGGCATCTACGTTGGAAGCGATCCTCTTAGCCTCCGTCTGACGCTCCTCCGTAGCATTGCATATCGTATTGGCAACACTAACATAATAACCTTTTTTATTGAAAATTTCAACTAATTCTTGAAATTTGTTCTTATTGAAGGTAGTCTGTGAAACCACACATATTTCACGTTCCTTATCGATCGTGAAATCAGCCGCTTCATCTTCGGTCTCGATAACGGAACAATCACCGGTAACATAGCTTACGATCCCCTCAACCTCGGGATGTCTGGGACTTCCTATAACGATAATGTATTTCCCTTCCCTGCTCATGCTTTCCACTATCCCGTGAATCTTCTTTACGAAGGGACATGTGGCATCAATAACCTCCAGCCCCTGCTTCTTTATGATGTCAAATATCTCTTTTTTCACACCGTGAGACCGTATGATTATCGTGCCTTCCCTGATATTTTTAAGGTCTTCCACGGAATCTATGACTTTGACACCCCGCCCCGCCAGTTCCGAAACCACCTGCTCATTATGGATGATGGGCCCGTATGTATATATGTTTCTGCCCGAATCCAGCTGTTCATAGACTGAATCCACTGCCCGCTTTACTCCGAAGCAGAATCCCGAATTCTTAGCTGTTATTATTTCCATACATTCCTCTTATTTTCCGCCATATATCTCCCGGCTTCCAGAGTCCCAGTCTTCTTCAGTTCTCCCGGCTTCTTCATATCTCCCGGCTTCCAGAGTCCCAGGCTTCTTCAGTTCTCCCGGCTTCCCCTCCCAGGGTGCTAAACATCCAGTGGATGTTTGTTTAGCACGGACCGCAGCGAAGCGAAGACAGCTGTCAGCGAAGCTGACTGATGAGGTCTCTTATGGCATCCACAACCTCATCAACGCTCATATCCGAGGTATCGACAACGACAGCATCATCCGCCTTCTTAAGCGGTGATATCTCCCTCGTCATGTCCCTCTCATCTCTCTCCCTGATCTCATTTTCGATAACGCCAAGATCACATTCTTCACCCTTTAACTTAAGTTCGTCATACCTTCTCTTTGCCCTCACCGCGCTTGACGCGGTAAGAAATATCTTGACCTCGGCATCCGGGAGTACCACGGTTCCTATATCCCTCCCGTCCATTACAACATCCTCGGTGGCAGCAAGCTTCTGCTGAAGGGCAACAAGCTTCTGCCTCACCTTACCGTTGACGGAACTAGCCGAAGCCATATTTGAGACCTCCTGAGTTCTTATAAGTCCGTTAACATTCTCTCCGTTTAATATGACATTCTGCTCACCGTCGATATATTTTATCGTGATATCAGCATTCTCACATGCACTTTCTATACCGGCCTTATCATCAGCCGATATTCCCTGCCTCAAAAGATACAGGGCCATCGCCCTATACATCGCTCCTGTATCAACATAGATGTATCCCGATTCCCCAGCCAGTCTCTTAGCTATCGTACTCTTGCCTGCACCCGCAGGTCCGTCTATTGCTATCTGCATTTTTTCTCCTCTCATGAAGACACGGGGACGGTTCTTCTGTCTTCATTTTGTTTTTAACGCGCCATCAATGTGTCAAAAGAACCGTCCCTTTGACACACCCCGGAACTATGAAGACAGAAGAACCGTCCCCGTGTCTTCATTATGATGCGGCGCTTAAACCCGCGAGGTGACCCGTAGACCATGCGATCTGCAGGTTGAAGCCTCCGGTGAGTGCATCCACATCTATCATCTCGCCTGCAAAATACAGGCCCTTTATCTTCTTACTCTCCATGGTGGAAGGGTTGATCTCCTTAACACTTATGCCGCCCCTTGACACTATGGCCTCGTCAAAGCCCCTGTTCCCGGTCACTGTAAGGGTAATATCCTTAAGCAGTCTGAGCAGGACCTCTCTCTCAGCCCTTGTCACCTCATTTATCCTCTTATGGGGATCAATACCGGACAGACTGACCATTACAGGCCTAAGTTTGGCCGGAAGCAGCTTATCAAGCGCATTGGCAAACTGCCTGTTCTGTCCGTCCGCAAAATCACGCAATATCCGTTCATCAAGCCGGTGAACGTCAAGTGCCGGCTTAAGGTCTAAATGGAGGCTTAGTCCCTTTTTATACATATCCGGTCTGATATATGAGCTGGCACTTAGGATAAGGGGACCGCTGACCCCGTAATGCGTAAAGAGCATCTCGCCGAAGCCATCATACACCTTCTTCCCGTTACACATAAGCTTTGCGGAAACATTCTTAAGCGACAGGCCCATAAGGTCCTTAACATAGTCTTGTGCAGTTTCAAGCGGAACAAGCACGGGTTCAAAGGGGACCGTATCTATCGAAAGATCTTTTGCAACCCTTATCGCATCTTCAGTTGCACCGGTACCGGGATAAGATCTTCCGCCCAGGGCCAGGATCACCCGGTCAGCTGACAGCCTGTCACCTTTTGATGTTGTCACATGAGTAACCCTTCCGTCAGCAATTCCCACGGTTGATAAGCCCGTGTTCAGCCGTACCTTCACCCCGCCGGTATTAAGCTTTTTCTCCAAAGCCTTTATTATATCAGAGGATTTATCGGATACAGGGAATACCCTGTCTCCCCGTTCTGTCTTAAGGGGCACACCCAAACCTTCAAAAAAATCCCTGACTGAATCATTCGTGAACCCATAAAAGGAAGAGTACATAAACTTGCCGTTCTTCATACAAGAGTTAAAGAAGCCATCACTATCACAGGCATTGGTCAGGTTACACCTGCCCTTTCCCGTAATGAACAGCTTCTTTCCCAGTTTCTCATTCTTCTCTAAGAGGGTTACGTCACCACATATTTCCGATGCCGCGGCAGCAGCCATCATTCCCGCAGCTCCGCCGCCGACAACTACTATTTTCATATCCTGTCTTAACCTATAAAGCCAATGATGGCGTCCTTGAGCATGTCCTCCGCTTCCTTATCAGTAAGGTCGAATTCTCCGGTGATGGTCATACCGGCCATGCCATGCATAAAAATGAATACCTTGGTGAAGATAAGCTCAACATTGTCCATGTTTAAGTTGGGAATCTTCTTGATCTCCTTCATAACAAAGGCATTCTCATTACCGTTGATAAGTTCGTAGAGTGTGTGATTCTTATTGCCCGATAAAAACAGAAGCCTGAAGATATTCTGCTCCTTCTTGGCAAACCTTATATAGTTTATACCCAGACTTACAAAGGGAGTGTCATATGTATTATGATTACTGTTGCAAAAGTCCTCGTAGTACTTCCTTGCCTTCTCGAAAAGCTCAGCCAGCAGCTCATCCATATTTGTATAAACCCTGAATATAGGCTGGGTTGAGCATCCGATATGGGAAGCAAGCTTCCTTGCCGTAACAGCCTCTACCCCATCCTTCTTAAGAAGATCAAAAGCCCCGTCAATTATCATCTGTTTCGTTATCGATTCTTTCCTTGCCATATGATAGCCCTCTCCTATTTGAATAAAAATCAGGCAGCCTTGACTGCCTGATAATTATAACATACGTTATGATATCTTGTCCATAAGAAATTTTAAACCGGGTAAGCCCCGTTCTCTGTATCAGCCTTGGCTGCATCGATACCGGTCTGCTGAGCTTCACGATACTTGAAGAAGTCGATAGCAACCTGAGGGAAAAGTGCATATGAGAGAACGTCCTCATCCTGCTGCTTATACTGCTTCATCTCTGCCTCGATCTTATCCATCTCGTTGGTAAGGCCTGCCGCATCGGCAGAACGTGATGTAAACCTCTTCTCACCGGGAATTACCTTATCTATCACTTCCTGGTTCATGGGCTTAACTGTCTGACCGTACTTACCGCGGAGCAGATCCTTGAATTCGCCTGTAGCCATCTTGTATCTCTCGCCCATAAGTACGTTAAATACAGCCTGGGTTCCGACGATCTGTGATGAAGGTGTAACAAGAGGCGGCTCACCGAAGTCCTTACGAACTCTAGGGATCTCCTCAAGCACTGTGTTGTACTTGTCGCTGGCATTCTGCTCCTTGAGCTGGCTAACCATGTTGGAAAGCATTCCGCCGGGAACCTGATACATAAGAGTCTTGATATTAACTCCGAGAACCTTGGGATCCATAAGACCGTTTGCAAGGCACTCCTCTCTGTATGGTCTGAAGTAGTCTGCGATCTCTGCAAGAACCTTCTGATCAAGTCCTGTCTCGAAAGGCTGTCCCTTGAAGGCCTCTACCATAACCTCTGTAGCAGGCTGTGATGTTCCGAGAGCGAAGGGTGAAATAGCACAGTCGATAATATCAACACCTGCCTCAGCAGCCTTCATGTATGTCATGC
>DPZM01000058.1:18172-19018 GCA_003535955.1 Lachnospiraceae bacterium
TCATGCTGGCAACACCTGAGGTGTAGTGTGTGTGAAGATCGATAGGAAGCTTGGTAGCGCTCTTAAGAGCCTTGACAAGCTTTTCTGCCTCGTAAGGAAGAAGAAGTCCTGCCATATCCTTGATACAGATAGAATCTGCACCCATGTTCTCGATATCTTTTGCAATGTTCATCCAGTACTCTTCTGTGTATGCATCACCAAGTGTATATGCAAGAGCGATCTGTGCATGTCCGCCTTCCTTCTTGCAGGCCTTAACAGAAGCCTCAAGGTTACGAAGGTCGTTCAGACAGTCGAAAATACGGATGATATCAATACCGTTAGCGATTGACTTCTGTACGAAGTACTCAACTACGTCATCAGGATAATGCTTGTATCCTAAGATGTTCTGTCCACGAAGGAGCATCTGAAGCTTGGTCTTCTTAAATCCGGCACGAAGCTTACGAAGTCTCTCCCACGGATCTTCCTTAAGGAATCTCATTGAAGCATCAAATGTAGCGCCGCCCCAGCACTCTACAGCATTGTATCCAACCTTGTCCATTGTCTCAATGATTGGAAGCATCTTCTCTGTAGGCATTCTGGTCGCAATAAGAGACTGATGAGCGTCACGAAGGACGGTCTCAGTGATGCGAACTGGTTTTTTCTCTAATTCTGCCATATCTAATATCCTTTCTAAGATTATATTTACTAAAACTTATACGCCGAAGACAGCCATGAAGGTACCTGCTACTACGGCAGTACCGATAACTCCGGCAACGTTAGGTCCCATTGCATGCATGAGCAGGAAGTTTGAAGGATCGTACTCCGAACCAACCTTCTGTGACACACGGGCAGCCATAGGAACGGCTG
>DPZM01000278.1 GCA_003535955.1 Lachnospiraceae bacterium
ATCATATGGTTGGGAAGTATGTCCTTGGTCATGTCAAACCAGAACTTAGACATCTGGGTAAGGACTGCCCCCTTCTTCGTTACCTTATTGTTAAGGATCACGTCAAAACAGCTTATCCTGTCTGTCGCAACCAGTATAAGGGCTTCTCCGATATCGTAGATCTCCCTTACCTTGCCTTCCTTGATCGGCTTGTAATCAGTACTCATAGTTTATCTCCTTTATAATAAACATAATTGTTACTATCTTGCGCACCTGTACTGAAGGTCTTCCCAGCGCCTGTCGACCTCATTCTGGAACTGTACGATCAGGTCCTCGTTACCCTTCTTAAAGAGGTGTTTGAACCTTCCCTGTTCTCTTAAGAAGTCCTCTATCGGAAGCTTCTTCTTGGGTTCATAGTTAAGTATCCACTTGCCGTGGTCGACCTCAAAGAGAGGCCAATAGCAGGTCTCTACTCCCAGCCTGCATATCTTCATTATCTCGGAAGTCTCATACCTCCATCCCCTCGGGCAGGGTGCCATTATGTTAAGGAAGGCAGCGCCTTCGGTGTAAATGGCCTTCTCCGACTTCTCATACAGGTCCTTGAAGTTCTGTGTAAGGGTTGTCTGGGCAACATAGGGGACATCATGCTCGGCTATTATCGCAGCCAGGTCCTTGCGGTTCTGCATCTTACCGTTAGACCGGCTTCCGACAGGTGTTGTCGTAGTGTCGGCATACATGGGAGTTGCGGATGATCTCTGGATACCCGTATTCATATATGCTCCGTTGTCATAGCATACATATACAAGATCATGTCCGCGCTCCATGGCGCCTGACAGTGACTGGAAACCTATATCATATGTTCCTCCGTCCCCTCCAAAGGTTATGAACTTGAAGTTCTCCCTCTCCGAGAGCTTACCCCTCTTCTTAAGGGCACGGTAGGCAGTTTCTACTCCGGAAAGAGTGGCACCTGCATTCTCAAAGGCATTGTGTATATAGGAATCCTCCCATGCCGTATAAGGATACATGAAGGTTGATACCTCAAGGCATCCCGTCGCATTACCGATAACGGCATGATCCCCTTCATGAAGGGCACGGAGCACTCCACGTACTGCTATCGTGGCACCGCATCCGGCGCACATCCTGTGTCCCGCAGCAAGACGCTCGGGCTTGTTCATTACCTCTTTTAAATTATAAGCCATCCCTGCGCCTCCTTATTCCCTGAGCCCTATATATCGATACTGTTCAAGCTCCTTACCGCTCTTAACAGCCTCATCCATTTCATCAAAAATCCCGTATACATGGTCAACCGTAAAGTTGCGCCCCGCAAGTCCGTAGATATAGCTTACGGTCTCTATGTTTACCTTATACTTAAACAATGCCGCACATACCTCCATCGAAAGTGGTCCGCCGTTGCCGTTATAGGGTTCACACCTGTCCATGATAGCAAGGTACTTGCAGTTCCTTAAGGCATCGGCCAGCTCTTTTGCCGGAAATGGCCTGAACACACGGAGCTTGATTATCCCTGCCTTCACTCCCTTTTCTCTAAGATCATCACAGGCCTGCTTGGCCGTACCTGCCGCCGATCCCATGATAAGCATTATATAATCTGCATCCTCCGTTCTGTATTCCTCAAAGAGTCCGTATTTGCGGCCTGATATCCTCTCGAAGTTCTTCGCAACCTTAAGGATGACTTCCTTAGACCTCTCCATGGCCAGTTCCTGATTCTTCTTGGCTTCCATGGCATAGTTGGAAACGGAATAAGGTCCTACGGATACGGGCTTCCCCGGGTTGAGAAGCCATTCCTCGGGCTCGTATGTCCCGACAAAATCCTTGACGGTATCATCATCAAGAAGCTCTATGTTCTGGACAGCATGTGATGTTATAAATCCGTCCTGACATATCATGATGGGGAGATGTACATTCTTATCCTCGGCTATCGGATAAGCCTGAATGAAGTTATCGTAGGCCTCCTGATTGGTCTCGGCATAGATCTGTATCCATCCCGTGTCCCTTGCCCCCATTGAATCCGAATGATCGCAGTTTATATTGATGGGACCGGATAATGTACGGTTTACCAAAGCCAGGGCGCATGGCATACGGTTACTTGCAGCCACGAGCAGCTCCTCCCACATAAGGGCCAGTCCGCAGCTTGAAGTGGCTGTAAGGGATCTGGCTCCGGCTGCTTCCGCTCCTATTGTAGCACTCATTGATGAATGCTCGGATTCAACCGGAATAAACTCGGTGTCCATCTGTCCGTTGGCTATATAAGTTGATACCATCTGGGGTATCTCGGTTGACGGTGTTATCGGAAATGCAGGCATAACATCCGGATTAACCTGGCGGATCGCGTAAGCAACGGCCTCGTTCCCTGACATTCTGTCTTTCTTAGGCATATCTACATTCCCTCCCTCATCGTAATTGCTCCGAAGGGGCAGGCCTTCTCGCAGATACCGCATCCCTTGCAATGATCATAATCAAAATCAAGCCTTAATGAATCCACTACAGGTATGCTGCCATCAGGACAAACGGGTGCGCATAAAAGACACTGCTTGCACTTTTCCTTATCAAATACAGGCGTCATTGTCCTCCATTCACCGGTATTGAATTCCTTGCTTGTTCCTGCCGCAAACATCATAAGGCCTTCAGTAAGGCCCTGATGTGGCGTTGTTTCGTTTATCTTCCTGACATCAGTTCTCATCATTCTTCCTCATTCATGCGATCAATTGGTCAGACAGGGCTTCAAAGGTCATTGTCAATGCCTTCATGTTGCCTTCTATAACCTCGGGTTTCTTGGCAAATTTATGTTCATAGGATGTCCTCATCTCCCTGATGAAGGCTTCCTTATCCATAACACCGCTTACGGCGACAGCCGCTGCAAGCATGGGTGAATTGGGGAAGTTCTTCCCGAGGGTCTCAACAGATATCTTCCTGGCATCTACGGTATAAACGCGTCCCTTATATCCGTTAAGCAAAGGGATCACATCTTCCCTGCTGCCCGGTGTGTTTATTATGATGGCACCGTCTTCCTTAAGACCTGCGGTCACATCCACCGAATGCAGAAGAGTCTCATCCACCACAACAACAAGATCCGGTGTGTATATGTTGGAATGTACCCTTATCTCCTCCCTGCTTATCCTGTTATAAGCAGTAATAGGCGC
>DPZM01000092.1:0-3200 GCA_003535955.1 Lachnospiraceae bacterium
CCGAATACATACGGACATTTATTCTGTATGAAAAAAGCAACTATTATCACTATAAGAAAAAGAGGGGCGATCACAAATCTTGTCGAATAATCGAACTTGCCGACAAAGGGGATATCCGGGATAAAGTTCTTATGCCTGGTCTTCTCCATAAGGGGCGCGAAGAGCATGATTATGCCCGGCATAAGAAGGAATACCGAAACAAGGCTTAAGACAATGGCTTTGATAAGTACGATACCCATATCGGGACCTATCTTATACTGCATGAAGGTCATGGCTATAAGACCGCCGACCGTTGTAAGCGAGCTTCCGGATATTTCGGGTATGGCCTTGGTGAGGGCGGTGATGATGGCTTCTCTTGGCTCCTTATCCCTGTGTTCTTCCTTGTATCGGTTAAGGAAGATGACGGCATAGTCGACCGACAGGGCCAGCTGGAGGACGATCGTTACTGAGTTGGAAACAAAAGAAATGGTACCGAGCAGGAAGTTGGTACCAAGCTGGAGAACGGCGCCGGCCCCGAAAGTTATAAGAAGGACCGGGATCTCGGCATAGGCTTCGGTTGTTATAAGAAGAACCGTAAGGACCACGATAACGACCAGAACCGAGATGACATTCATTTCATCGGCAATAAGCTCCGATTGGATATCTCCGAGCGTTGTTGAAAGGTATGAATCGTAGGGTTCTATGAGTTTTTTTACTTCGTCGAGAGGAATTAGACAAGCTTTATCTTTTTCGTCTTTATCGAATGTGATGTCGAAACGGGCTGATCCGTTGTTGTAATGTTTTTCCGTATCGTCAAAATCAACAGTGAAAACACCGCTTATCTTCTCAAAGTCCGATCTTATCTTTTCGGCCTGTGAATATGAGATATTGGCTATCATTACCGTACATGAGCCGTAGGTCACGAACTCCTCTTCCATGAGGTCAAGTCCCTGCTTGGTCTCGGTATGCTGGGGCAGGTAGGCGGCAAGCGAGTTCTCGACCTTGACCCAGTTGCGGGAAAACGCGGAAAAGATCGCCAGTATGATAAACATAAGGAAGAAGAGGTTACGCTTGTCTACGATAAAACCGCAGACCTTGAACATGGCGTTTCCGCCACTCTTCTCATTTGAATTGGGCTCCATTGATATTCTCACTCCGTTAATTAATTAACAATCAATAAATATCGTAATATTATAGCACTATATATAGTGCTAAGCAATTCTATAAGTATAAAATATTGATTAAATTTCAATAAACTCAAAGGGCATGAAATGATAAAAGCCGGTGTAAAAGAGAGGATCGCTGATACTGTATTTTATAGGCGAAATGTGGTAAAATGTTTAAGCTTGAGGTTAAATATGAATGATAAAGTACTGGAAACACTTGAATATAATAAAATAAAGGATATGCTTGCCGGGCAGGCTACGTCACAGCCCGGGAGGGATAAATGCCTGGCCCTCAAGCCGGCAGATGATATAAGGGAAATAAACAAGCTACAGCAGGAGACCTATGACTGTGTGGGAAGGCTCCTGCGGAATTCTTCGATCAATTTCGGTTCCAACAAGCCGGTTGAAGCTTCTCTTAAGAGGCTTGATAAGGGAAGCTCCATATCTTCGGTTGAATTGCTTAATATAGCCGGTCTTCTTGAGAATACCGCGAGGGTAAAGTCATACGGGCGCAGGGATGAGGATAACGAGAGGGATTCTCTTGATGAGATGTTCGATGCCCTGATGCCATTGAGTCAGATATCCGCCGAGATAAGAAGGTGCATCATCTCGGAGGATGAGATCGCCGACGATGCCAGCAGCGAGCTTAAGAATATACGGCGGCTTAAGAGGGTAACAAACGACAGGATCCATTCCCGCTTAAACAGCATGGTCAACTCCACCTATAAGTCCTATTTACAGGACAGTGTGATAACCATGCGCGAGGGAAGATACTGTATACCCGTTAAGGCCGAGTACAAGGGTAATGTACCCGGAATGATCCACGACAGGTCACAGACCGCTTCCACCCTCTTTATAGAACCGACGGAGATAGTAAACCTTAACAATGAATTAAGGGAGCTTGATATCAAGGAAGCCAAGGAGATAGAAGTGATCCTGGCGGGATTGTCTCTTAAGTGCGGTGAGAATTCAGAAGAGATCCGTAACGATCAGCTTATAATGACCGAGCTTGACTTTATATTTGCAAGGGGTTCTCTTGCTCTTGATATGAATGCAACAAGGCCTGAGTATAATGAGGACAGGATAATAAATCTAAAGAAGGCAAGGCATCCCCTCATTGATAAGAGCAGGGTTGTGCCGATAGATATAAGGCTTGGGGATGATTTTGACCTGCTTGTCATAACGGGACCAAATACCGGCGGTAAGACTGTAGCCCTTAAGACGCTGGGGCTTCTTACACTTATGGGCCAGTCGGGCCTTATGATACCGGCGCTTGACCACTCGGGGCTTGGGATTTTCAGTGAGGTTTTTGCGGATATAGGTGATGAGCAGAGCATAGAACAGAGCCTGTCGACCTTCTCCTCGCATATGAAGATGATCGTAAATATACTGGAGAATGCCGATGAGGGATCCCTGTGTCTTTTTGACGAGCTGGGTGCGGGTACCGATCCGACAGAGGGTGCGGCCCTGGCTACTGCGATCCTTGACCACCTGCATAAGGAGGGTATCAGAACGGCTGCGACCACCCATTACAGCGAGCTTAAGGTCTATGCCTTAAGGGAGGATGGGGTGTGCAATGCAAGCTGTGAATTCAATGTTGAAACACTGGCGCCTACCTACAGGCTCCTTATCGGAATTCCCGGCAAGAGCAATGCCTTTGCGATAGCGGGTAAGCTGGGCCTTCCTTCTTATATAATAGACAGCGCAAGGGATAAGATAAGTGAGGCGGATGAGTCCTTCGAGGATGTTATTTCGGAGCTTGAATCAAACAGAGTCCTCATTGAGCAGGAGAAGCTTACGATAGCTTCCTTAAAGGAGGAGATCGAGGGCCTTAAGAGCGACTACGAGTCAAGGAAGAACAAGCTTAACGAGCAGAGGGAGAGGATACTGAACGAGGCAAGGGAAGAGGCTAAGGAGATCCTGCTTGATGCAAAAGAGAGTGCGGACAAGGCGATACGTAACTTCCGGAAGTACGGCAGCATCCGTGAGATGGAGGACGAAAGAAGCAGGTTAAGGAATAAACTTAACGAAGTGAAACAGGGGGACGGTTCCCCG
>DPZM01000092.1:3287-4373 GCA_003535955.1 Lachnospiraceae bacterium
CCGGGGAACCGTCCCCCTGTTTCACCGAAGCCTTCCGACTTCAAGCTGGGTGAGAGCGTGCGGATCATATCCATGAACCTTGAGGGAACAGTAAGCTCACTGCCGGACAATAAGGGTAACCTCTTTGTGCAATGCGGTATAATGCGTATGCAGGTGGGCATGAATGATATTGAGTTTGTTATGACAGACGATATCACGGGGCCCGGGATATATCATAAGGGCAAGGGCGGCGGTAAGAAGGGGAGCTCAGGCTACAGGATGGGTCAGGGCCTTTCGAAATCAGCCACCATCTCCATGGAGCTTAACCTTATAGGAAGCCGTGTGGATGAGGCGATCCCTAAGCTTGAGAAATATCTTGATGATGCATATCTGTCACATCTTGAGAGTGTGCGGATCGTACACGGGAAGGGAACCGGAGCCTTAAGAAACGCTGTGTGGGATCATCTTAAGAGGATAAAATATGTTAAATCGTACAGGCTCGCCGAGTACGGTGAAGGGGATGCGGGCGTTACGGTTGTTGACTTTAAGTGAAAAGATAAAATGAAGACAGAAGAACCGTTCCCAAGTCTTCAAAAAAGGAGAATGAAATGGCAAACAAGCAGAAGATACTTATAGTTGATGATGACAATAATATAGCGGAGCTTATATCCCTGTATCTTACCAAGGAGTGTTTCGATACTCAGATAGTAAATGACGGGGAGAGCGCGATCAGGACATTTGATACTTATAAGCCTAACCTGATCCTGCTTGATCTTATGCTGCCGGGCATTGACGGATATCAGGTGTGCCGGGAGATAAGGGGCAGGTCACAGACACCCATAATCATGCTCTCGGCCAAAGGCGAGATATTCGATAAGGTCTTAGGACTGGAACTGGGAGCCGATGACTATATGGAGAAGCCCTTTGACAGTAAGGAGCTTGTTGCAAGAGTCAAGGCAGTCCTTCGGCGCACCCAGGCTGTTAAGCCTGTCGAGGTACCCTCGGATGTCAAGTGCGTTGAGTATCCGGATCTTGTTATCAATCAGACCAATTATTCGGTCCTTTATTACGGAGCGCCTGTTGAGATGCCGCCCAAGGAGCTGGAGC
>DPZM01000070.1 GCA_003535955.1 Lachnospiraceae bacterium
TTCGTATGAAGGATGTTGAAGAAGCGCAGCAGAAGATAGTTAATGTCATCAGACGTCTTGAGGATTCGGCAGAGATCGTTATATCCAGAGGTGGAGGTGATGAGATAGTTGTCTAATCTTCTCAAGTCGAATTATGTGGTCAAAAAAGAAGAGACCAGGGTGATCGATTCCAATGATCTTATACAAAAGAGACTCGAGAGCCTGGCAATACAGGCACCTCCCGAGACCGAACCGGTTCAGGAGGCGGAATTTGTTGAATTTACCGAGGGGCTGAATGCGGAACAGCTGGAGCTCCTCCTGGATGATAACCCCGACAGAGATCGTGATAACACGGGGCTTGTCAGGGACGATGAGCCTGCCGCAGGAGAGGGTATAAGCGAGGAAGCGCGGGAGGAATTACTGAGGGAAGCGGAAGAGATAGTAGAGAACGCGAGAGAGGAAGCCCGCAGGATAATAGAAGAGGCAAACGGACAGGCTGATGCCATAAAGGCGGAACAGAAGGAAGCAGGATACAGGGAAGGATATGATCAGGGGCATGCGGAAGGCATAAGGGTTATAGACGAAAGGATGGCAGAACTTGAAGAGAAGGAAGCCGCCATCAATACCGAGTATGACAGGAAGCTTGCCGAAGCAGAACCGCTGCTTGTCGACGCCATTACGGACATATACGAGCATGTCTTCCATGTTTCGCTTTCCGCCAACAGGGAGATACTTCTGAATCTTTTGCACGATACGGTCAGGAATATCGAGGGCGGTAAGAACTTTATAATACATGTTTCCAAGAATGATTATGAGTATGTGAATGACAGGAAGGACCAGCTCACGGAGGGGTTGGGAAGTACTGATACGATCGAGGTTATTGAAGACCTTACCCTCCGTCAGACCGAAGCCTTTATTGAAGCCGAGGGAGGAATATATGATTGCGGTATCGGAACCGAACTCGAGCTTCTGAAAAAAGAGCTTATGCTTTTGTCTTACCAGAAGAGTTAATGGAAAGGGGAAGGCTGGGTGAACATTGAGAAATACGGAAAGCTTAAGGATAAAACCTTCTATAAACGACTTGGTAAGGTTGTCAATGTTGTCGGCCTTACCATAGAGTCTTTGGGCCCTGATGCGAGCCTTAATGACTTATGCAGGATCACTCTTGATGAAGAGGACGACAAGTACGTCCTTGCCGAGGTAGTCGGATTCAGAGATAACAGAACACTTCTTATGCCCTGTGACAATACCGAAGGTATCGGTTTTGGATGTATTGTCGAAAATCTGGGCTATCCCCTGTCGGTAAGTGTAGGCGATGAGATGCTGGGGCAGTGCCTTGACGGACTCGGAAGGCCTACCAACGGCACGACGATCAAGACGGCAATAAGCTACCCGGTGGAAGCCATGCCGCCCGACCCCATGGACAGAATCATAATAGATACACCCCTGCCGCTCGGCGTCAAGGCCGTGGACGGTATAATGACTATCGGCAAGGGACAGCGTGTCGGCATATTTGCGGGTTCCGGCGTCGGGAAATCAACCCTTCTTGGCATGTTTGCGAGAAATACCAAGGCCGACATTAACGTCATCGCCCTGATCGGGGAGCGTGGCCGTGAGGTGCGCGAATTTATCGAGAGGG
This sequence comes from Lachnospiraceae bacterium, assembly GCA_003535955.1. Lineage (GTDB taxonomy): Bacteria > Bacillota > Clostridia > Lachnospirales > Lachnospiraceae > UBA2868. The sequence goes on from DPZM01000070.1 coordinate 1,619, forward strand.
ATATGGGGGAAGAGGGCATGAAGAGGTCGATAGTCGTCGTGGCCACTTCGGATAAACCGGCCCTGATGCGTAAGAAGGCAGCTCTCACGGCGACAGCGATCGCGGAGTATTTCAGGGACCAGGGCAAGGATGTCCTGCTGATGATGGATTCGCTCACCCGTTTTTCCATGGCCCAGAGGGAGATAGGATTGGCATCCGGTGAACCTCCTGTTACAAGAGGGTATCCGCCGAGCGTTTACGCTGAGATGCCCAAGCTCCTTGAGAGGGCAGGTAATTCGGATAAGGGTTCTATAACGGGACTGTATACGGTACTTGTGGATGGTGATGACTTTAACGAGCCCATAACAGATACGGCCAGGGGTATCCTTGATGGCCATATAATGCTCAACAGGCGACTGGCCCATAAGAATCACTATCCCGCGATTGATATATTACAGTCGATATCCAGGTGTATGAGCCAGATAGCGACCAAGGAACACAAGGCATTGGCAGGCAAGCTTAAGAATGTACTCGCAACCTACAATGAGGCGGAAGATCTGATTAACATCGGCGCCTATAAGTCGGGCGCCAACCCGAGTATTGACTATGCGATAGAGAAGATCGATGCCGTAAACGGGTACCTGTGCCAGGGTACCGATGAGAAGTTTAACTTTGACGATGAGCTTAAGCTGCTTGAGGAGATTTTCTGAATATGGGTGATCTTTATGGCTAAGTTTTTCTACAAGATGCAGAATATACTGGATATTAAGGAGAAGCTCGAGACTCAGGCCAGGAATGACTATGCAGTTGCGAATGCCGCACTCGCCGAAGAAGAAGACAAGCTTAATGCGCTGATGGACAGACGGGACGGATATGAGAAGAAACTTAAAGAGTCATATAACGGAAGGCTGGATCTTGGCAGCATTACGGAGTATGCCGATGCGGTTGAGATAATCAAATACCATATAAGGCTTCAGGAAGTAAATGTGGCCAAGGCCAGAAAACAGGTTGACATAACCCGGGAAAAGCTTCAGGACGCGATGCAGGAGCGCAAAACCCATGAAAAGCTTAAGGAGAATGCTTTTGAAGTGTTCAAACAGGAGGTTGCGGCTTCGGAGAGCAAAGAGATCGACGAGCTGGTAAGTTATCGCCATGGACAGAATTGATCATAAGGAGGGACCCTTTAGGGAGGATTCCTTATGATGCCTAAGCGGCGAGCGTGTTCAAAAGAAATACGGAGTATTTCTTACAGAATTGATCATAAGGGGAACGTAAAATGGCAGATCAGATAGTGGCTGAAGAGCAGGAAGAATCAGCCAGGGAAAGAAAAAAAAGAGAAAAAGCGGAGAAAAAGGCACTCAAGAAAGCCGGCAAGGGTTTTGACGCAACAGTGGGAGACGGGG
>DPZM01000099.1:0-9007 GCA_003535955.1 Lachnospiraceae bacterium
TTAACGGAGTCGACACAAGACTTCTCGAAAACATGGATGGTTTTACAGGTGCCGGCAGGGATAAGAATATGGTCTTTACGATAGGCGGCGGTATGCCAAGGAAGAAGATAAAGCATATATGCGCAGCTGTAGAGCTAATAAACAGAAAGGCGGGAGAACATAGGCTTAAGCTTGTTGTGGTTGGCGATAAGGGAAAGGATGATGAGACGATTAATTCCTATCCTTTTGTGGAAAACCTGGGTCTGGTTGATTCTGCAATAGCAAGGGGGCTTTACAGGGAGGCTTCGCTTTTTGTACAGAATTCATGTTTTGAGACCTTCGGCCTGGCGCCGATGGAGGCTCTTGTGAACGGATGCAGTGTCCTTATGTCCAAGGAAACGGGAGCGATCGAGTTATTTAGGGAGCTTGAGGACGGAGACGTTATTGATAACTGGTATGATGATGCTGAAATAGCACTTAAGATAGAAGCTCTGCTGAAAAAGAGTAATGCTGCAAGGCTGACACAGAGTTTTGATAAGGAGTCATCTTCGTGGGAAAAAAGAACGATGGAATTATGGAAGAAACTTCAGGATCTTCTGACAGAAAAAAGAACAGCCGCCGGGAAGTGATAAACTTCTCTGTTATGCTTGTCATGTTTATTATATATGTACTGACCTTCACGGTGCCCAGGTTCTACGATATGATAAATATTGTATATCCATACGCCGGACTGGTGAATTTTCTTATACTTATCATCCTTTTTGCCAATAATGTGATATTTGGTGAAGAGGATGGAAAGACTTTACTCACCCTGCTTGATATAAGGGATAAAGGAAACCGTGAAGTGTACCTGCTTTCACTTATTATCCTTATATCGGGGATCAATCTGTTTGCGGTTAATTCCGGTAAAGGTGCTTTCTTCGTGCCTGCCAATTTCGTGCTTATCTGGTATCTGTCCGATAAAATGTATATAAATCAAAGACAGCTCAGGATTTTTGCGGGCCTGTATATGGGATTCCTTCTTTTTTATCTTTTTTTCTCATATCCAAGACTCTTTACAACTTTTGAGAATTATAAATATAATACAAACACGGCGGCTACCTTTACGATTTATACCCTGCTGTGCGCCTTTATCCTGCTTGAAATCCTGTACGACTCCACACCTCTTATCGGCCTCTTTATGGTTATGATCCTTTTGAAGGGTTTCCAGTTGTCCCTGTGGCACAGGGCAAGGGGCGCCTTCATCATGCTTATATTGTTTATGATCTTCAGATATATTGTCCCAAAGAGATGGTGGGAAAATAAGATCTTTTATCGGCTGTTGTACTTTTTTGCAACATTTGGCTCGCTGGCATTTGTGGGTCTGTATGTGCTGATAGGTACCACCGGTGCCAACTTCAAGCTTCCTTTTTTCTACAAGGAGGTATTCTCGGGAAGGGAGGCCATATGGCAGGAGCTGTTTACCCTGCTTGTAAATAAAGATAAACCCTATATGCTTTTTACCGGTATAGGGACCAATTTCGAGCTTAAGAGCTTCTTTGAGAAGAATGTTCATAATGCCATGTATAACTTCCTTGTTATCCATGGAATCCTGGTTTTTGCCGGGATCGTGTATTTTATCTGCAAACGGCTGAAGGCTTTTCATGCAAAGCTTAAGGATAACAGGGTTATCCTGTGTGCCATGTGTGCCTTGATGGCGGTATTTTTCGAATCCTGGTTTGATGTTGATATCATATGGGCCGATTATGCCATTAACCTGATATTTCTTCTGTGCGTTATCAATTCGGCTGCTTCCCCCTCTAAGGGGAAAAACAGGATAAATGAAGGTGGATGAGGTGAAAAATGTCAGACACTAAATCCAACTATAAATATTTTGCCGGAAATCTGGCACTCTTTACGATCAGTAATTTTGTGTCCAAAATATTGGTCTTTTTACTTGTCCCCTTCTATACAAATGTTTTAAGTACAGCCGACTATGGTATAGCGGATGTGATGCAGACAACCCTGCTGCTTTTGGTGCCCGCTCTTACAATAAACATGGGGGAGGCTGCTCTTCGCTACGGAATAGACAGGAGTGATAAGAGACATGATATATTTAAGATAGGGCTTAAATATGTTTCGCTTGCAGGCATTTTTGTTACCCTTATCTGCGGTATAGGATGTTTTTTTGTTAAGCTTTCGGTAAGGTGGTATCTTTTCCTGTTTATTTTCCTGTTTATAACAAACTGCTTTTACGAATTTCTCATTCTCTTTTTTCAGGGCTGTGAACAGACGAAGATCGTTGTATGCGGAAGTGTATTTTCGACGGTCATTCTTATTGCAGGCAATATATTCTTCCTGCTTGTGGTGAAGACAGGCCTTAACGGCTACCTTCTGTCACAGATGCTTGCGTTTTTATCGGCTGCGATGCTTATGATCGTTCTTGGAAGGAAAACTGTACCTGAAGCAGTAAGCCTGGGATCCGGGAAAAACAGGGATGAAGTAAAAGATGATAAGGATTTCGAGAAGGAGCTTGTCGGCTACGGAATTCCCATGATAGCTTATTCTACAGGGAGCTGGATAAACAATGCGGCAGACAGGTATCTGGTGTCACTTATAAAGGGAGTGGCTGTAAACGGAGTATATGGAATTGCCTATAAGATTCCGGCTATACTGACCGTATTTCAGAGGATATTTGCCCAGAGCTGGCAGATGTCGGCGACTAAGAGCTACGGAAAAGATAACAGCAGGGAATTTTTCTCAACCATGTATAAGGGATATAATACCTTTATGGTGGCCGGATGTTCATTCCTGATCCTCATTGTAAGGCCGATTGCATACTTTATGTTCAGGAAAGATTTCTACACTGCCTGGATCTACGTTCCGCCCTTGCTTATTTCGGTTGTTTTCGGCGCTATGACCGGATTTCTTGGATCCATATGCCTTGCATATAAGGATTCAAAGGCAATGGGATGGGCAACGGGGATCGGAGCCGCATTAAACATAGTATTGAATCTTATACTGATCCCGGCATTTTCTGCCATGGGAGCAGCGGTCGCCACGGCCGTATCGTATTTCACCATGTACTTTCTGGCATACCTTAAAGTATCGAAATATGTGAAGCTCGATATTAAGCCTGCCCGGGATTATGCAGCATATTTACTTCTTGTTATCGAGGCGGCGATAATGGTCGCAGGCGAAGGCTTGCAGCTGTCATATATGTCGGTGTATATTGTCTGCGGAATAATATTAGTTCTTATTTTGCTTATTTATTTAAGATTGTTCATAAACATTGCAGGTCAGCTTATAAAGCCTTCCCCTAAAAGGCAAAAAATGTAGGTTGTAAAAACACGGAAATCATGGAAATAGCAAGGAAGAGTAACAGGAGAACAGCGGTGGGAAATGCCGCGATAATTACATCGGTATTTGTGCTTACGACACTTTACTGGCACTTTTATTCGTGGTATCAGGTTCTGGCACCCTACGGAACGCTTATTGCGACCGCTGGTCTTGTTGTGGCGCTGTTTTGTTATGTGGATGTTGCGGAGATGATCAGGGATCCTGCCTTTCTTCTTATGGCCGCGGCTGACACGGTAGCCCTTATCAATCTTTTTATGATCGGGTCGGGTAAGGGAGCTTTTCTTACAGTATTCGATTATCTCATGATCCTGTATCTTGCAAACAAGATAACCCTATCTGGAAAGTGGGCTCTGATATCGGCAGGTTACATCGGCTTTTTCTTTATCTACTGGACAGTTGATGTTAAGGGATACTTCAAGGGATACAATACCAACTATGGCGGTCTTATCCTTATCACAGGCTTTTTCTTCGTGATATATCTGATGGAATATTTAAGGAACTATCTTATTGGTGTAAAGGGTAAAGAGAAAGCAAAATGGCTTATCCTTGTGAACCTTCTTATCTTTTTCTGGGGATATAAGATCATTGCATGGTACAGGAGCAGATGTGCACTCTTAGGACTTGTTGCCTTCGCTGTCCTTATTCTTATTCCCGTAAAGATTTGGAAAAATAAGGTGTTTTACCTTATCGTCACCCTGGGGACAACGGTTGGCTCCGTATTATTCACCCTCTTGTATGTGTGGCTCGGATACATGAAGGATACCTTCCGTGTACGTATCTTCTATAAGGATATTATATCAGGCAGGGAGGAGATATGGTCTGAACTGTGGAGTGCCTTTGTAAAACAGCCTGTCACAGGGATCGGTTCGTCATATGAGATGCAGCTTGACTGGCTTAACGGCCTGTTTGAAGTTCACAACGGACTTCTTGATATACTTATAGTCCATGGGGTTGCCGTATTTACGGTAACGATCGTATTTCTCATAAAGAGGTTCCTTGAACTGCATGAGGCAAGCTGCTCATCACACGTTAATAAATGTGCCATGGCAGGGGTGTTCGCCATGATGCTTCCGGCCTTTATGGAAAATTTTATTATCGTTCCGCCGTTTTCACTGATCTTTCTTATCCTTATCTGCGAAGTGAAACAGGGGGACGGTTCCTCGGTTCATTTCTATAGTAAACGAAATAAGTAATTTCGTTTACTATAATAATCTTTATTGATAAAACCATGGAAATATAGTATAATAAAATCACATAAGTATATCTATGTGACGATATGTATAGATAGTACAAATACAAAGAACATATACAAGATATTGTGGTTTGTTTTGTGGGGAATGGCTACGTTTAACCGAAATAACGGAGGTGAAAGGTATGAAAATAAGTCCGATAAATGAAATGATGCCTGCATACAGAGACATAAAACCCGTAGATAACAGAGAGATTGAGATACAGATCGAGAAGGTGGGAGCCGGGGCAGAACCCAAGGGTTTGGAGCCGGCGAAAGACCAGCCTGCCGTAAAACCCGAAATTAATGACGGGCGTGAGACCATAGGAGTAAGCAGGGACGGAGATCAGGCCAGGGCAAGCAGGGAAGCAATGGAAAGTATCAGTGAAGGTCTGGTTATGAGAAAGCCCGTGGAAGTAAGGCCTGAGGATGCCGAAAAAGCGGGAAGGACCGGCAATGAGGATAAGGCTGATCCCGGTAAGGTTAGTTCGCTTCTGTCTTATTCCAAGGATGAACTGGAGCGTCTGTACTTACAGGGCGAGATAAACAGCAACCAGTTGGATAAGGAACTTGAACGCCGTGAAGAAGTAAGGGGCGAGAAGAACGATGCCAGAATGGCTGAAATCAACGATGAAAAGGAAGAAAAGGAGACCAATGAGGAAGCTGCCCGTACAATGGAGGACAGGAGAGAGTACGGAGTTAATGAGGTCACAAAGAGAGACAATGAGGTTGTAAGCACCAACAAAGAGATAAGTGACAAGCGGGCAAATGAAGCGGCTGTCCAAAACGAAGAGGAGAGGGACGAGGCAAATGAGAATCCGACGGTCACAAATGAAGCTGATGAAAACAGGAAACGTATAATCACTGAGGAAATGGGACTTGATAATGAATTTATAGAAAAGATGGAGGTCCTGGCCAGTGCCGAGGAAAATGACAGGATCACATCGGAAGCTCTTGATAGGGCAGTAGAGAACGGACGGCTTAAGGTGATGCAGGAGGTTCTGGGAGTCGATCCGGCAACCGCGAGTGAGGTATGATCAGCCGGATCAGAGAGCGGATCGGTACATAAAACGGAAAAAAGGTTGAATTTAATTGAGGTTCCGGCAGATTTGCCGGGACCTTTCTTGCATTTGATATGAAAATCCAGTAAAATACATAGAGTTGTCTGCGATCAGAGATTAAAATATCCGGTTATAATAAAATGATGTCTTATATAAAGCAAAAGATAAAATATGAAATTTTCATCATAAGGATATCGGAAGGAGGCGGGGCATGAGCCTTATTTCGCTTCCCTTTTTCATATTCATGCTATGCTTCCTCTGTATATATTACAAGGTGGGAGAAAAGCACCAGTGGAAGGCACTTCTCGTCGGAAATGCCATATTTTATGTCTGTGCAAATCCGGTTTACATAATATTCATAATTATTTCGATCGTGTCCACATGGTTCCTTATGAGAAACCCTGTAAAGCGGAATTTCATATTGACCATAGCAATAAACCTGGGCCTTCTTATAGTCTTTAAGTACAGCGTGAATCTGGGTGTCAGGGATCTGGCCGCACCCTTGGGAATATCCTTCTATACCTTTATGACCCTGGGTTATGCCCATGACTGCTATGATAAGAAGATCAAACCCTGTAACGATCTTTGGCATTATGCACTTTTTATCTCCTACTTTCCCCAGCTGACACAGGGCCCCATAGGGACATATCAGGAGATGCACGACCAGCTTGTTGCTTATCATGGATACAACAGACAGAATATAAAAGAGGGCGGATACAGGATAATAATCGGAATATTTAAAAAGCTCGTTATAGCCGGAAGAGTGGGCTTTTATATTGATACCGTTTATTCATCGCCTGTGGGCCGCGGCGGGCTGACTCTTATTGTGGCCACATTATTTTATCTTGTGGAGATGTACGCTGACTTCTCGGGATATATGGATATTGTATGCGGAGTATCTAAAATGCTGGGCATCAATTTAAAAGAGAATTTCAAAAGGCCCTATCTGTCAAAGAGCATACCTGAGTACTGGAGAAGATGGCATATATCACTGAATGAATGGTTTATGAACCATCTTTACATGCCTTCGGTTACCGCCGGATGGAACAGAAAGCTCTCAAGAGGGCTTGGGAAGATATTTACAAAAGCCAAAAAAGGAACACTAAGGTGCATATTTCCGACGATGCTTGTCTGGATAGTGACCGGAATATGGCACGGCGCGAAATCCTCATATCTTGGCTGGGGTATCTATTTTGCCTTTATAATGCTTCTTTCATTCTGTACCCAGTCTTATATAAAAAAATTAAATGCAAGGATACATTGGAATCCAAACAATATCTTTGTTAAGATCTTTCAGGTATGCAGGACGCTACTTATATTGAGCTGTGGCGAGATCATCTACAGATCGGAGAGCTTTTCTGATATGGTTGCCATATTTAAGGGAATATTTACAAACACCCGGATAAACGGTGCCGAGATCGCGGCTGCGATGACACCCTTCGGAAACGGTAATCAGGCAGCAGCCTCTGTCATCATAATCCTGGTGCTTGTGACAGCCCAGGCCGTAATAGAAATAAAAAAGGAAAAAGACGAAAAGGCATTTACCGGGCACAGATATATATATGCTTTTGCGATGTTAACGATCATTGCACTTTTCGGTGTGGCGGGAAAATCAAGTTTTATGTACCAGGCATTTTAAGATCATGAAAAAAGTAATAATAACCGTTGCGGCGGCCCTTATCATTGTAGCAGCTGCCGTCGCCTTCAAAAATGTATATTCGTGCAAAATTCCGATAAGGAACAGGGGAATCCATGACGCAATACAAACCGGTGATCTGGATGTCCTGTTTATCGGTTCGTCAACTTTCAGGGCCAATATCGATATGCCGACCATGGATGAAGCCTATGACGGCAGGGTATATGATATTTCCTACGGAGGCAACCAGCTTGTGGCAACATCTATCCAGTATGATGAATTGAAACGCAGGTCGGGCAATGATTACGGCCTGATCGTTTTCGAATTGGGACCGATGATGCTTACACAGGAGGTAGCGCTTTCGGATTCGAGGGTGATCTGGGACCTGACCTTTGAAGGTAAGAGAGAACTGTGGCGGAGCATGTATGCAGCGGGGAATACCGATTTTCCGATGTTTTATGAGTATTTTGTGACATCAGGTATGGATGACCTTATTACATTTCCGGTGACGGAGCCCTTCTATGGGACCAGGTATTATAAAGGTGCCAAGACCGACGAAACGGTATCTCCCGGGAAGGCTGTGCTGGAAGGTGAGGAATTTGATATTTCGGATAAGTCATTGGTCAAGGCTCAGGCAGATGCGGTAGTTGATATAATACAAAAATGCCAAAAGGACGGGCAGGAATTCGTCTTTCTCGAAAGTCCATGCTATCACAGACTTCAAAAGGATCCGACCTTCATAAAATACAGGGAAGAGTACATCAGGATACTTGAGGAGAACAACGCTCCCTATATCCTGGCAGATGAGGTTGATTTTGAATCGGATGATCCTGAATTCTTTGAAGACATGAACCACATGTCGGCGAAGGGGCGCAGGGCGTATACAAAAGAACTGATACAGGTATTTAAGAAAAGATTCGGCACAGAGGAAGGGAGCGGAAATGACTGATGTGATCACCATGCTTGAAAAAGCAGCTATGGATCATAAAGACAGGATTGCTTTTGCCGATCCGGATAAGAGCATCACATACGGTGAACTTAATGATACTGTTTTAAGGATTGCCACGCTGTTTTTGCGGGATGAGAGATTCGGCCCGCTTGAAGCAGAAGACGGAGTGGGCTTTTACATGGAGAAAAGTACGGATGCGGTGGGAGTGATGTTGGGTGCGGTACGGGCTCTGGCCTTCTACAGCTTCATTGATGTAAGGCAGCCTGCGGAGCGTGCCGCAAGTGTAATAAGCATTCTTGCACCGAAGCTTATTATCACGGACATCGAAAACGAGGAAGCTCTCAGGGGGATCATGGCACAGGCAGATGAACTTAAGCCCCAAATCGTTCTGATAAATGATCTTCTTGAATGTGCGGCAAAATGCGAACCGGATGAAGGTTTACTTAAAGAAGCCGGGATGAAGGCCTGCGACATACGGCCGCTCTATGTGAATTTCACAAGCGGGAGCACGGGTACGCCGAAGGGGGTAGCGGTGAGCCATCGTTCGGTGATTGATTTTATCAGGGTATTTACCGGGACATTTAACATTACCCACGAAGATATACTGGCCAATCAGGCCCCTTTTGATTTTGATGTTTCCGTCAAGGATATCTACAGCGGCCTGTACACGGGAGCAAGTGTTTGGTTGATCCCGAGGGACTATTTCTCGAACCCGGTCCTTTTAATGGATTATCTGGCGGACAATAAGGTAACTACCCTGATATGGGCGGTATCCGCAATGTGTTTTGTGTCCATAATGAACGGACTTGAATACA
>DPZM01000099.1:9149-11649 GCA_003535955.1 Lachnospiraceae bacterium
TATGTAAATCTGTACGGACCTACTGAGATAACCTGCAACTGCACTTACTATATCCTTGACCGTGATTATGAAAATGATGAATCGATACCTGCCGGTGTTCCCTTTGCCAATGAGAAGGTGTTCCTTCTTGACGAAGCGGATCGCCGGGTTGTTGAGCCCGGGAAGTGCGGCGAGATATGTGTTTCGGGTACCTGTCTGGCTCTGGGCTATTACAGGGATTTCGAAAGAACTGCGGAGGCGTTCATGCTAAATCCCCTGAATGACAGGTTCAGTGAGCTTATGTACCGGACCGGTGATATAGGAAGGTATGATGAAGAGGGGAACCTGATATATGTATCCCGTAAGGATTTCCAGATAAAGCATATGGGACAGAGAATAGAATTAGGGGAGATAGAGGCAGCGGCACAGGCAGCGGACGGTATTACAAGAGCCTGCTGCATCTACAACACAGGGAAGAAGAGGATAGAGCTCTTCTACACCGGGGAAATGGAGAAGAGGGAACTGACAGAAGCCCTGAAGCAGAAGCTTCCGCAGTTCATGATCCCCGGTAAGACGGTGAAGCTTGATGAGATGCCGCTTAATAAAAACGGCAAGATCGACCGGCACCGGCTGTCTGAGCTCAGTTAACCCTTCAGCCTTTGAACCAGCGCATATATAGCCTGCGCGGAATCAAAATTGGCGGGGACGATCTCGGATGCGGGAATGGAGATATCATACTCATCATCAAGTGTGCTGATAAGCTGAATGATATCGAAGGATGTAAGCAGCTTGGAGCTTACCAGATCGGTAGCCTGCCCAAAATCGATATCGTCTCGTACATCCTTAAGTATTTCTAACAGTTCTTCCATAGTAACCTCCGTTATGATCCATGTTTGTTATTGTTGATGGTGATCGTCCGAAACAGTCGGGAATAATTGGTCCGGACAGTTACAGTATAACATGAAAGAGAAAGGTTTGAAATAATCAGTGGCTACAAAACTTAAGAAGTATGTAAATGAATATATCTGTTTTATCTATCCGCTGTTCACGCTTATTTATTTCGCTTATGTTTTTTTCAGTTCAGTCAGGACAGGTATTACCATGACATTCTTTCTTGCCGTAGGCGTGGTGGGTATCTGTGCCTTTCATCTGACCTTGGAGACTGCCTGCGACAGGGTGTTTGGCCTGTATGTTCTGTTTAATCTGATCTCGGGAATATGGTGTGTGCATTACGGCATTCCCTTGAGTGTTTTTGTCGGAGAGGTATCCACAACTTTTCTTCCGATGATACTATATTATGCGGGCAGGGGATTTGATGAAGAATACGCAGCCAGGTATTATCACGGCTTTATGGCGGCTGCGCTGCTTATGGGGGCCATCGGGGCGGTGTTCTATATCTGGGCACCCCGGTTCTACATTGATTTTTCATATGTTAATGAATTCATATCCAAGGCTGATGTACCTACGATGAGGGTCAGGATGAACTCAATAATCGGTTCGGGGCCCATGGGAGCCTTTGTGGCATATTCAACCTGTGTATCAGCATTTTTCTTAAGGAAGGACGAAAAGAAGACGAAGATCATAGGTGTCATTTATCTTTTATTATCTATCCTTTTTTCCTTTATGGCAAATCAGAGATCGGCAATGTTCTGCGTTATCCTGTTTCTTGTTTTTTATGAGTTTGTCGATATTGTGGTGGACAGGAGAAAACCCATGAAATATATCTGGATCGCTCTTGGAAGCGTGGCTGCCATACTTGTTGCTGTCTTTATAGTTGCAAGGGGAGTCTTCGAGAAATTCTATATCAGGCTTGCTTCTATCCCTGACGGTTTCGGTGAAAGATCCGGATCCTGGGTGGATGCCGTTAACAGTATGAAAAATATCTGGATAGGCGACGGGCTTGGAAGCCACGGGCACAGGGCCGCGGGGATCCAACCCTATATTGTGGCGGACGGCGGACTTGTGAAGCTCTATACCGAGATGGGGATCATAGGAACAGCTATGATAATATTAGTTGTGGTCATGATATATATTAAGGCACTGACGGGAAGGAATAAAAAACTTAGCGGTATCGTTCCGGAACTTGCCGTGATCACTTCCGCCATCCTTATGTCCATCGGATCCAATGTGCTGGAGATGGAGCTGTGTGCTCCTATAGTTTATTTTGCGCTCGGAAGGGCAGTCCTTAAGATCAATGAAAAACCGGAGGATACAGGTGGAGTAAATAATAACAGTGAACATCAAAAATAATTTGACGGTTGCTATTATATATGTGGTCAGAGAGTGGACCGGGGCGAATTTGCCAAGGTCTGACTTTCTATGATATAATACAACAATATGTTCAGACAACACATATATTTTGAGCCTGTGTTGTAAGGGAAATACAGAGGAACAGCCATGACAAACAAGAAAATATACCTAAGCAGTCCGACTATGCATGGGGAAGAACTTAAATATATAAATGAAGCCTTTGATACCAACTGGGTAGCTCCGCTGGGCCCTAATGTCAATGAATTTGAAA
>DPZM01000158.1 GCA_003535955.1 Lachnospiraceae bacterium
AACAGGAACATCCGCCGGAACAGCTTGTGTTTCCGCCGCGGCGGCCACATCCGTAAATTGTATTATCATAGCCGCTGCAAGCACAAGTGCTGCCGCAACACGGATCATTCTGTAGCTTTTTCTTCCTCTTTCAGATATCATAAGTCCTGTACCCATAGGTGCTGTATTGAAGGCATCCTATTTGAAACAACTGCAGTTACAAGGAGATAAGAATGTAATCCCCATGGACCATATGGGACTTGAACCCACGACCTCCACACTGCCAGTGTGGCGCGCTCCCAACTGCGCCAATGGCCCTTGCCGCTCATATCCGAGAACGGACGACAAAGCTATTATAACATAACTGCTGTAATAGTCATAGATGAAAATCATTAAAATATCTAATCAGTTAATTGTCAATAATATCCTCATAGGAGATCGTCCATAACGAAACGGAATGACCGGTAATTCGGCAGACCGGATAAATGATATAGTAGAAAGATCGAATGAAATACGTCTGTCCAATGAGCAGGGCTACCGGAAGCTCCAGGATGCAAGAGAAGCAGTCAAGGAGCTTGTGGAGATCACTGCGAAGTTTAACTGGAACGGACAATAGAACACATTTCACGCAGATCAGAAGCTTTTAATCCAGTTGATCAGTGAGTCGTGGTATACGTTATTCTCTACATCACGGCGCATCTGGTCCGTTATGGGGCCGTTCTTTTCCATTCTGGCAAGAACAGCTTCCTGAAGCCCCTTTATTATACCTTCTTCATAAGAACCGGGACCGGCTGCCTCGGCCTTTACGGCCTGCTTGGGTACAGCCGGTTCTTTTATCGGGAGATCTTCCCTTGGCGGAACCTCTTCCTTTACCGAAACCTGCTCTTTTACTTCTGCCTGTTTTCCTGCCGGAGTCAGGTTTTTTGTTATAGCCGGTTTCTTTGCAGCCTTTTTAACTTTTGATAACTTAATATCGCAGGTTTTAGCAGGTACCAGGATCTCACCCGAATTGCCCTTAAGGGTTATGCTTATCTGTCCGTTCTGCGATTTTGCCGTTTCACCGGATATAAGGGCAGTAAACGAGTCATGCCCATCGGCGGGCAGGGACAGGGTATAATCGTTATCATCATTGTTTACGGCCACAAGGCAGTATCCGTCCGCTGATCTACGGTGGAAAGCGTACTGGCGGTTTGTGAGTACGAGTTCCTTGTAATCGCCGTAGGAGAGTGCGGGAGTGTGCTGTCTTATCTGTCCCAGTCGGGCTATGAGTGCCGTGACCGGATTGTCCTTGACAGCATTCTTATAATCATCCAGATTAAGCGCAGGCCTCAGGGAAGCATCGGAGAATTTCTCCTTGCGACCTTCGATTGCAAATTCCGATCCGTAATATATCGAGGGTACACCGGGAAGGGTATAGAGGAGAACATGAACGGGCTCCATATGAGCCTTGTTGGACAGCCTTGTGTAGATCCTCTCAACATCATGATTGTCGACGAAATTATAAAGCTTAAGTCCCTCCGGCCTACTGCCGCCCATATCATAAAGGCGTTTTACCGTATGCGCTATCTCGAAATAATTATGATCATTATGTCCCGAATAAAGGGCCTTATGGAGATGATAATTGGTAACCGAATGAAGGGTCGCTTCATTGACCCATCTTGTGTAATCACCGTGGATAACCTCGCCCATCAGCCAGAAGTCGGGCTTTACCACGTTGGCTGTGGCCCGCAAGGCCTTCATAAAGTCAAAATCAAGCACGTCGGCTGCATCGAGCCTTATTCCGTCAACATCGAATTCCTCAACCCAGAAACGGATCACGTCACAGATATAATCACGTACCTCTGGATTTCTCTGGTTTAATTTTACAAGGAGATTGAAGCCGCCCCAATTGTCGTATGAAAATCCGTCATTATACTCATTATTTCCGTAGAAGTTGACATTGCAGTACCAGTCTCTGTATCTTGAACCTTCCCTGTGTTCCTTAATGTCCCTGAAGGCAAAAAAGTTACGTCCGGTGTGATTGAAGACACCGTCAAATATGACCCTTACGCCTGCCTTATGGCATTTCTTAATGAAATCCTTAAGGTCTTTGTTGTCTCCAAGACGGCTGTCGAGCTTTTTGTAATCGGTGGTCTCGTAGCCGTGTCCCTCGGATTCAAAGAGGGGGCCGATGTAGATGGCGTTGCAGCCGATGCTTTTTATATGGTCTATCCAGGGAAGCAGCTTAGGCAGTCGGTGGGTAACTCCGTCATATTTGTTTTCCCCAGGGGCATCAAGCAACCCGAGGGGGTAAATGTGATAAAAAACAGATTCATCGTACCAGGCCATGCTGAAATACTCCTTTTTCATATATTCTTGCTTATTATATTTTATACATTTTGGAGGTTCTTAGCAAGTCAAATGCCACTTTATGCGCATTACGTGATATAATCATAATGTCCTGAAAATAGAATTATTATGATTTTTTTTGATGAAAGTGGTGGGATCGATATGAAGTATGATGTGATAATAATCGGGGCCGGTCCGGGTGGTATTTTTTCAGCATATGAATTGATAAAAGCTGATCCCGGGCTGAAGATTGCCGTATATGAAAAGGGTCATTCACTGGAGGCCAGAAAATGTCCGATCGATGGAGAAAAGGTGAAATCCTGCATTAATTGCAAGACCTGTGCGATCATGAGCGGTTTTGGAGGGGCAGGTGCTTTTTCGGACGGTAAATACAACATAACAAATGATTTTGGCGGAACCCTCTATGAGCATATAGGGAAGGAGAAGGCTATCTCATTGATGAAGTATGTTGATGAGATAAACTGCGCGCATGGCGGTGCAAAAACCCATATGTATTCCACCGTGGATACAAGGTTTAAAAAGATATGCATGCAGAATAAATTAAAGCTTCTGGATGCTTCGGTCAGGCACCTTGGGACGGATGTTAACTACATAGTTCTTAAAAATCTGCTTGAGGAACTTAAGGATAAGATAGATTTTTATTTTGACACGCCCGTAAACAGGGTAGAGATCCTGGAAGACGGGTACAGGATTACATACGAGGGCGGACAGGCCGATTGTACAAGATGTATACTATCCGTGGGACGAAGCGGAAGCAAGTGGATGGAAGATGTCTGCAGCGACCTTGACATCAAGACAAAATCAAACAGGGTCGACATCGGTGTAAGGGTGGAGCTTCCCGCTGTGATCTTCTCGCATCTTACTGATGAACTTTATGAGAGCAAGATCGTGTACCGGACCGAAAAATACGAAGACAGAGTGCGTACCTTCTGCATGAATCCTTACGGAAGCGTGGTCAATGAAAATACAAACGGGATCATTACCGTTAACGGACACAGCTATGATGATCCGGCAAAGCATACGGAAAACACCAACTTTGCCCTTTTGGTCGCAAAGCATTTCTCGGAGCCCTTTAAGGACAGCAATGCTTATGGTGAGAGCATAGCAAGGTTGTCAAACATGCTTGGGGGAGGAGTTATAGTACAGAGGTTCGGGGACCTTATAAGAGGAAGGAGAAGTAATGCCGAGCGTATAGAAGAATCAACGGTAATGCCCACGCTTTCGGCAACACCGGGTGACTTAAGTCTTGTGCTTCCCAAGCGCATCCTTGACGGCATCATTGAAATGGTATATGCCCTTGATAAGGTGGCTCCGGGTACCGCAAATGATGATACTCTTTTATACGGAGTAGAGGTGAAGTTCTATAACATGGAGGTTGATATAGACGATAACCTGCAAACCGGGCACAAGGGCCTTTATGTTATCGGAGACGGAAGCGGTGTAACCCACTCCCTATCACATGCATCGGCAAGCGGGGTTTATGTTGCCAGACACATTGTTGATTCTATGTAAGATTAAAAAGGGCCGGATCACCGGCCCTCTCTTGATACTGAATATTTACGGGAACATTACCTTGAAATCGGCTACAGCCTTGGCTACATTGGCCTCAGCCTGCAAACGTGCTGCTACTGCCGTATTATAATCAACCATTGCCTGAGGAAGCATTGATGCATATGTAGGATTAACCTTGGAAAGGTTGGTGTAATTGTCTACAACTTCCTTCTTGATGCGCTCGGTTTCCTTAAGATTGATAACAACCTTGTTAAGGTAGTTGATATAATTGTTGGCCTCATCCTTGTTGTAGCGCTGAAGCTGGCTGTTAACAGCAGCTATGTGCTTTGCGGCAGCATTCTTATCAGCCATTGATGATGTAACCGCAGTAAGTTGCCTTGCAACAACCTGCTGGTGCTCCATAAGAGCCTTCTCAAACTGGGCCTCGGTTATAACTGTTTTGGGATCCGTGACCTCCTGAGCCATTACCGGTATGGTGCAAAATACCGTGAGAACTGCAGTGATCACAAGCATTTTTGTAATCTTAGACATATTTTATCCTCCTTTTCTGCATTGTGCCAATTCATTGTAATGCATTCTCTCTTTTTATGCAAGATACAGCTGCTGTACTTTTTTAAGTACAGCAGCGCTTCTTATGCCATGACACTTATATTTGTTGTGGCAATATAGTCGATGCCCGTGTTTGCTACGTTCTTTACTATTATGTCACCTATTGATACCGGTGCCGTAACCTTTAAGTTCCTTATGGCATTCAGCGAATCAAATATCTTTTCCCTGGGAATCGGTGAGGCGGTCCTGACAGATAAGATATCTTTATTCCCGCCCGTAACCTTAACATTGGAAGTAACGATCCTTACGGGAGCCGTAACTTCATTTTTGGCATAAATCTCACCACGGTCACATGAGTTGCCTGTAACCTTTGTTACTTTCCCGTCCCTGACAGTGACATTTATTGTGCATCCTGCCGGACAGGTGATGCATGGAAGGGTATGGGTGACGCTTCCGTCCTCATTTGTCACTGCTTCATTGGGACTTAAACCGTTTCTGGTGGCATTTCTTGCCGCGAACTTTTTCATAAGAGGACTGTCAGGATCGGGTGAATTAACAAGGTCTGCCCCTTTATCCTCAAAAGTCTGTATATATAAAGCAGCATTCCTGCCTGCTGCTACAGCTTCTTTGGATACATTATCCACAAGATCGTGAACATGGAGGACATTGCCGCAGGCAAAAACTCCCGGGCAGGATGTCTCAAGATCATCACTGACAACAGCCCCTCTTGTGGCCTTGGACATGGTAAGCCCCATGTTTCTTGAAAGCTCGTTTTCGGGTATCAGGCCGACTGACAGAAGGAGGGTATCGCATTCTATTTCCTCTTCGGTTCCCGGTATCGGCTTTAAGTTTTCATCAACACGTGCTGTTACGACGGCTTCAATCCTTTTATTGCCTTTTATCTCTATTACTGTGGTACTGAGCCGTAAGGGTATGTTAAAGTCATCCAGGCATTGGACAATGTTTCGCTTAAGGCCTCCGGAATAGGGCATGATCTCTGCAACCAGTTTAACTCTGGCACCCTCTAAGGTCATACGTCTTGCCATTATAAGACCTATATCGCCGGAGCCCAATATAACGACCTCGCGGCCGGGCATAAAGCCGTCTATGTTCACGAATTTCTGGGCAGTACCCGCCGAATAGATACCTGCCGGCCGGTAACCGGGAATGTTTAAGGAGCCTCTGGCCTTCTCCCTGCATCCCATGGCAAGGATAACGGACTTGCACTTTAGCAGTTGCATTCCGAATTCGGAACTCATCGCTGTCACTGTCTTCATAATACATCCGTTTTCAACGGAAGGCTCGATGTTCATTACCATGGTATTGAGCTGGTACCTGATCCCGGCTTCCCCAGCCATCCTGATATATCTTGCGGCGTATTCGGGGCCTGTGAGTTCCTCGTTAAAGGTTTGAAGCCCGAAGCCGTTGTGAATGCACTGGTTTAAGATACCGCCCAGCTCCTTGTCGCGCTCCAGTATAAGTATATCATCTATCCCGTTTTCCTTAAGGGACAGGGCAGCGGCCAGTCCTGCCGGACCTCCGCCGACTATTATCGCTTCATATGATCTGTTCTGCATTTTATTCTCCATTATTCATCAGTACCGGTAAGCTGATTCAGACATGCTTGATATGTCCGCACAGTATCTCCGAACCGCGCCCTTTCTTGGTTATCTTTTCGATAGGTATATTGAGTTCCCTGCTTAGTATTTCCATTACCTTCGGATAGCAGAAGCCCCCCTGACAGCGGCCCATATTGGCACCGGTACGTCTTTTGACGGCATCAAGTGTCCTGGCTCCGAGAGGCCTTCTTATAGTCTCGAGTATCTCACCTTCGGATACCGATGCACACCGGCAGATAATGTTGCCGTAGGCAGGATCCTTCTCTATAAGTTTCTTCTGTTCCTCTATGGGTAAAAGCTTTAAGTAAGTAAAGGGTTTGAGTTCAAGACTGAAGTTCTCATTGACTTCCGGCTTTAATATATCCTTGACGATCCCCGCAACCATTATTCCGATTGCAGGAGACGCGCTGAGTCCGGGTGACTCTATTGCGGCCGCGTCGATAAAACCGGGTGCTCCTTCAATTTCCCCTATGACAAAATCACCCTTATCCCCATGTGGCCTGAGTCCCGCAAATGAGGTTATAACTTCTCCCATTGGAAGATCCCTGACAGCCGAGGCCCCGGGCGCGTTTAGAGCATCAAGTCCGGCCCTTGTGGTGAAGCTTCCTTCCTTATCGTCAAGATCGGTGGCCGTTGGTCCGACAAGGAGATTGCCATGTATCGTGGGAGATACGAGGATTCCCTTGCCGAGCGATGATGGCATCCTGAAAACGGTTCTTCCGACATGCCTGCCCGCCGTTACATCAAGAAGGCAGTATTCGCCCTTTCTGGGAGTGATCTTAAGCTTGTCATCACTCATCATGTTGTGGAAGACATCGGAATACAGGCCGGCAGCATTTACGATGCAGGTGCTTGTGTAGGTGACTTTTTCATCCTTGGCTTCTTCGAACTCATCGTATTTTATGGCTTCTATACGATATCCGCCTTCTATCCTTTTTATATCGAGGACCTCTGTGAGGAGCTTGAATTCCACTCCGTTAACGCAGGCCGATTCGGCGAGGGCGCTAGTAAGGCGGAAGGGGCATATGATGCCACCGGTAGGCGCAAAAAGAGCTCCCTTTGTATCGTCCGAGAGGTTGGGCTCCATATTCAGGGCTTCTTCTCTTGTTAATATCTTAAGGCCCCAGACTCCGTTCTTTATCCCCCTCTCATATAGTTCCCTCATATGGGTCATATCTTCATCGGACAGGGCAACGACCAGAGAACCATTGTTAAAAAAGGGAATACCCAGTTCCTTGGTAAGCTCCGGCATGAGCATGGATCCCTCGACATTAAGCTTAGCCTTAAGTGTTCCGGGTTTTGCGTCAAATCCTGCATGTACGATCCCGCTGTTGGCCTTGGAGGTTCCTTCGCCGATATCGGAGTTTTTATCAATGACAGCCGTTCGCAGCTTAAACCGGCTTAATTCCCTTGCTATTGCAGAGCCCGTAACCCCTGCTCCGATAATGATAACGTCATATTCATTCATATACTGTCTCTCTCCCAATCAAAGGCGCGTTTTACGGCCTTCTTCCATCCGTTTATTCTCTCCCTGCGCTCACTGTCAGTGATAGAGGGCATGAAGGTTGTATCGCTCTTCCAGTTTCTGCATACATCCTCTTTATTCTTCCAATAGCCGACGGCAAGGCCTGCAAGGTAGGCAGCGCCCATAGCGGTCGTCTCTACACAGGCCGGCCGTATTACGGGAGCCCCCGCAATATCCGCCTGAACCTGCATGAGAAAGTCATTGGCGCTTGCGCCTCCGTCAACCTTGAGGGTCGATAAGGGGATGCCCGAATCGGATTCCATTGCCTTTATGACTTCATCCGCGGAATAGGCTATGGATTCGAGGGTCGCACGTATTATATGATATTTATTTACGCCTCTTGTAAGACCTACTATAGCCCCCCTGGCATATTGGTCCCAGTAGGGCGCGCCAAGGCCGGTGAAGGCAGGTACAACATAGCAGCCGCCTGTATCGGGAACCTTTCTTGCCATATAATCGGAATCCGCTGCAGAATCGATAAGACGCATTTCATCACGTAACCATTGTACGGCAGCACCTGCGACAAATATCGATCCCTCCAGAGCGTAATTTATCCTGTTATCAAGCCCCCAGGCAATTGTGGTCACAAGGCCGTTTTTTGAATAGATCGGTTTTTCTCCGGTATTCATAAGAAGAAAACAGCCTGTGCCATAGGTGTTCTTGGCTTCTCCCTTTTCAAAACAGGTCTGGCCGAAGAGGGCAGCCTGCTGGTCACCTGCGGCTCCGGCTATCGGAATGGGACCTCCGAAGAATGCCTCATCGGTTTCCCCGTAGACTAAGCTGTTCGGAAGAGGGGTTGGGAGCATGCATTTTGGGATGTTAAGTTCCTTTAGGATATCATCATCCCATTTGAGGGTATTGATGTTAAAGAGCATCGTCCTGCTGGCGTTGGAGTAATCGGTTATATGAACCCTGCCTTTGGTCAGCTTCCAGATGAGCCAGGTTTCGACGGTTCCAAACAATAACTCCCCTTTTTCCGCCCGTTCTCTTACTCCTTTAACGTTTTCGAGTATCCAATGAAGCTTGGTTGCGGAAAAATAGGCATCGATGATAAGCCCTGTCTTTTCTCGGAATGTATCCGTGAGTCCTTTGGCAACAAGTGAATCACAGAATTCGCTGGTTCTGCGGCATTGCCAGACGATGGCATTGTATACAGGATCTCCGGTTTCTTTATCCCATACAACTACCGTTTCGCGCTGGTTGGTAATGCCTATTGCAGCTATCTGGTCATATGTTGCGCCTATCTTGCTCATGGCTTCGACACATACCCCGAGCTGTGTTGACCATATCTCGGATGCGTTGTGTTCAACCCACCCCGGTTTAGG
The DNA here is from genome assembly GCA_003535955.1 of Lachnospiraceae bacterium. GTDB lineage: Bacteria > Bacillota > Clostridia > Lachnospirales > Lachnospiraceae > UBA2868. The sequence continues at coordinate 8,859 of DPZM01000158.1, forward strand.
GAAGATCTGAGTAAATTCCTTCTGGGCGATCGAGCATATCTGTCCCTGTTCATTAAAGAGGATGGCACGGTTGGATGTTGTTCCGGCATCCAGTGCCATAACGTATTTTTGCATAAGCCTTCTCCTTCCTATGCGTATATAGTATATTTTACACCCAAATGATGATCTGTAATAGATATTTCTTTCTTTGCGTTGCATTTGATATTGTTTGTATATATAATTACCGTCAGATAAGGGCAGGAGCCCGGGAGGTAATATGGAAAACCTGAGACTACCAAGGCTTATAAGTGACGGAATGGTACTGCAAAGGGATAAAAAGGCACATATCTGGGGATATGACAAACCCGGAAGGGATGTGACCGTGTCTTTTCGTGACAAAGAGTATAAGACAGTGGCAGATACTGAAGGATTTTTTGAAGTATGGCTCGATCCCGCTCCTTTCGGAGGACCTTTCGCGATGAAGGTATATGATGATTTCGGTGAGTCGGTACTTGTTGAGGACATCCTGATAGGAGAAGTATGGCTGTGCTCGGGTCAGTCCAACATGGAGCTTCCAATGAACAGGGTTAAGGACATGTTCCCGGAAGATATAAAGAATTGTGAATGCCCCGGGATAAGGACATTTAAGATAAAGGAAGATGTTGATTTTAATGGTCCGCTTGACGAACCTGAAACGGGGGAGTGGAAAAAACCGTCTTCCGATAATATTCTGGATTTTTCGGCCCTTGGATATTACTTCGCAAGAGAGTTAAACGGCATGACAGGAATACCTGTCGGTTTTATAGATGCAAGTCTTGGCGGCTCCAAGATCCATTGCTGGATGAGCTCTAAGATGCTTGAGGGCTATGATGATAAGTTAAAAGAGGCCGAAAGGTACGCTGACGACACCTTCAGAGAATCCGTCCTTAAGGATAATACAGACAGGCCGGAAGCGTGGCACAAAGCCCTTGATGAGAAGGATGCCGGCCGCGTGGGCAGGTGGGAATCCGCTGATACGGATGACTCTGAATGGGACAGGATCCTTCTTCCCGGATTCCTGAGAGAGACTCCGATAGGTAATTTTCTGGGGTGCGTTTACTTCAGAAAAACCTTTGATGTACCAAAGGGGCTTGCTGGGAAGGAAGCAAGGCTCTGGCTTGGAACCCTTGTTGACAGCGATAATACTTATATTAACGGTACTTTGGTCGGGACAACCGATTATCAGTATCCTCCGAGAAAATACGGTATACCGGCCGGACTTCTTAAAGAGGGTAAGAACAATATAACCGTAAGGCTTAAGAGTGAGTACTATCTTGAATTCATGCCGGGACAGGTTAGTGGGGCAAGGTTTACTCCGGGCAAGGAATATAAGATATTCAATGATGAGTATACGATCGACCTTGCCGGTGAGTGGAAGTACAAGGTGGGAGCCCATGCAGACTGCGAGGCACCGAGACAGGATTTTGTAAGCTGGAAGCCGATGGGTTTATATAATGCGATGACTGCCCCCTGCCATAAATATGTCATAGGCGGCGTGAACTGGTATCAGGGTGAATCCGACTGCGAGGAAAGAGAAGAGTATACGGATCTTTTTAAGAGGATGGTAAAGGGTTACAGGGAAGCATGGAATGATGACGGCCTTAAATTCTACATTGTGCAGCTTCCGAACTTTACGATAGACAACAATCCCGATTCGGACGCCTGGACGGGGATGAGGGAGATATTAAGAAAAATACCCGAATCAATAAGCGGGTGCGACAGTATAGTCTCCATAGATCTGGGTGAGGATAATGATCTTCATCCTCAGAACAAAAAGGATATGGGACGGCGTCTTGCCCTCCTGGCTGCTCATGATGTATGTGGACAGGATGTAGTATGCCATGGTCCGTCCATTAAGAAATTCATGTGTGTAAAGAAGAACGATATGGCTGAGATAACCCTTAATATGTCTGATACGGGTGAAGGTCTGATCGTCATGGGAGCAAACGGTAAGGGCGGGGATAAGAAGGTGACGGATTTTTTTGTTGTGGATGATCACGGAAATAAGTTTAAGGCCGCTGTGGACGTTGCAAAGGATAAGCTTATATTAAAGGTGGAGGGTCTTGAGCATTCGGTCAGGGAGATCCGATACTGTTACAGCCAGACTAATTCCGGAGCCCTCATATACAATTCCATGGGTCTGCCAATGAGCCCCGGAAGATATCTCATCTGAAGATCAATCATCTGAAGGAGCTTTCTTCACTACTTTTTTCACGATCTTTTTTCGGATCACTTTTCTTACAACCTTTTTCGTTCCGGTTTTTTCCTCCCTCAGAATGACGGCTTTTGTACTGCTGTTTTGCTCCTGCTGAGGGAGTTTATCCTTTATGAGCATATCATCAGGTTTCGTATCGGTGTCTGTCTGTTCTAAGGGGGCTTCTGCAATATCCGTAACGGTTATTATCTCTTCCGGTTCGGATCCCGTAAATACATCCGCGAACCACAGATACCCGTTTCTTCCCTTCTCCTTGGTTTCGTAAAGGGCAGTGTCAGCACATTTCTTAAGGGCTGACAGGTTGTCGGCATCCTGGGGGAAACGGGCCGCGCCGGCCGAGAAACTGAACATGAAATCATCGCTGTCGTTCTTTTCGCCGTCTATATTGATGGCATGAACATCATCAGTGGTCTTTTTAAGCCATTCGCTAACCGAATCAACTGTATCTGTATTAGTGAGTACAACAAATTCATCACCGCCGAAGCGTGATATTATGCCGTCTTCGGAGAAATTAGCCTTTAATATATCACAAAAAGCAACCAAAAGTCTGTCTCCGGCATCATGCCCGAACCGGTCATTTACCTGCTTGAAATAATCTATATCGAAGAAAATGAGAGCACAGTCATGGCCGCGTGACAGCCATTTTTCGGCCGCAAGATCGAAGGCACGTCTGTTAAAGGCACCTGTCAGAGGATCATGTATGGATAAGCTGTTAAGCACTTCATTGTCCCTTTGCGACAACCTGTACATATTGGTTATGAGCACGATGACCGCTATGAGCAATACCGAAAGGAACACAAGGACGTAGTTCCTGAAGGTATTCATTGTTGCCGACAGGGCTTTGCTGGGGATGCGTACCACAACATACCAGCCCGGCATACTGCTTATTACTGAACAGTGCTGGGAGTAGATGGTATTCCCTATCGAGTAGCTTATGCCGATGTTGTCTTCAAGAGAGGTGGCCCTGTTAAGCCATTCATTGTATATCGGGCGGTCTTCCTTATTGACATTCTGCATGGTCAGATATGCATTGGTCCAACTTCCGGTTGCATGTTCGTCGGCGCCTGCACACTGAATGATATTCGCAGATCCGGCGTCCATAAGCCATATTTCGATATCATCCTCAAGAGACTGGGTAACAGCGACCTCCTGCAGCTTCTTAAGCATATAGGTGGTGAACATATAGCCGCGGAGTCCGCCACCATATTCAAAAACAGAAAACATGGTAATGACCGGCAGGCCGTAAACAGACGATCTGTAGGGGGCCGACATTGATACCGGATCGGCTTTTCTGGCTGTGTCAAGCAGGTGCCACTTGTTAAATTCTGCCTCTTCTTCAGCAGTTGCATAAAGGCTGCCGGATGCATCGATAAAACCGATACTTAAGTAATCGGCCTTTTTGTATCCTTTGAGTGTTTCATAGATCTCATCAGGAGACGAGAATGTCTGTGCCGACAAAACGGAAGCCATACTCTGGGTTGACTGGGTCATGAAGTCGATCGAGGAGTTCATTTTTTCAGACATTATTGTGCATATCTCCCCGGAAAGATGCTGATCATGTCTTGATATGAGACGGTTGAAGGCGACGATCAGCAGAGCTATTGCAAGCATAAATACCGTAAGGCAGATAAAGAGAGTATAGTAAAATGATCTTCCGCCCTTTATTAAGTTTATATCTTTTTCATCTTTTTTATTTCTACTCATGGCGTCTTTAATTATGCTTAAGCAGTTCTTCAACGTCAGGATCCGTAAGGGTATCTCTGTTGACAGTCACAACACCTGTGTCTTCGAACCTTATGGGTTGGATGTCTCCCTTAAGGATCGATAAAACCGATCCCACAGCCTTGCTGCCCATATCGTACTGGCGCTGCAGCATTGTTGAAGCACAGTAATCGGGTGATTCTATGAGTTCCTTCATTTCATCCGAGAAGTCAAATCCGACAACAACAATATCGGTTCTTGATTTGTCCTTGACGATATTGCATAAGACCCGGGTCGGACCGTTATTTGTCCCATACAGACCACATGTATTCGGGTGTTCCTTAAGGAAGTCCTCCGCAAGCTCGTCCCCTATATCTATATTTCCGTTGCAGTTCATGATGTCCGATGCGATGGTCCAATTGACCGGAGCATTTTCGAACCAGTACTTGTAGAAGCCCGCAAGACGTTCGTTTATTGTCTGGGATGTAGCCATTCCGACCATTATACCGACACATAATTTTTCATCCTCCAAACGTCCCTTGGCGTGAAGCTGACGGAGCATTTCGCGTGCGGCATTCTGTCCGGCAAGAAGATTGTCGGTCATATAACAGATGTCATAGCTTTCGGTATTGGCAGCTGTATCTATAAGTACTATAGGTATGCCGGCGTTATGTATATTCTCGATATCGGGAGCCAGCTCGATAGAATCATCCGGAGCAAGTATTATGGCATCGGCATTTCTTGAAAGAGCCTCCTCAATCAGTTTACGCTGGCCCTTCCAGTCGATCTCATTGGTCGTGCCACCGCAGTATACATTGCAGCCGAGAGCTTCCCCGGCATCTTTAACACCGTTTATCATAACCTGCCAGTAGCTTGAATCGACGAGCTTGACAATGAGATATATGTCAGTTCGCCCTTCAACGATCCCGGTTACGGGCTCGAATTCACTAAGGGGAGGGGTTCCCGCCTCGGCCGGGGCATCGCCTTTGGAGCAGGCGGTTAAACAGGAAAGTGATATTAATAATGACAGTATAAATATACCGATCCTTCTCATGTCACATTTACTCCATAATATATATTCTAATTCAAAATAACACAAAAAAACATGATTTGTAAATCAAATACCCATGGTAATCTTCCACTAAAATGTTAGTTGTATTATGTGAAAAATCCCATCTTTACCGCTGACATGTCAGCGTGGTATATTTAAAATAATGGTAACATGTCAGTTGCCGGGATGCAAGCCATTAACACAGTGAAGGAGAGCCTAAGATGAACAGTTCGTTAAACGTGCAGACCTATGAGAAGCTTAAGCGGGACATCATGACGCTGGCACTTATGCCCGGAGAACCGGTATCGGCCGCCAAGATAGCCGAGAGATATAATGTCAGCCGGACACCTGCAAGGGAGGCCCTGGTGAAGCTTGAGGGTGAAGCGCTGGTAGACATATATCCCCAGTCCGCGTCTGTAATATCAAAGATCGATATAGACCGGGCGGAACAGGAATGGTTTGTGAGGAGGACACTGGAGATGGGTGTTGTGGACGGGCTTTTTGAGCACGCCACGGATAATGATATTGAGACCATGCGGGAACTGAATGAGGAAATGAAAGTGGTTTCGAAGAAGATGACGGATCCCGATATGATCTATGAATACTTAAGATGTGACAACGAATTCCATACCGTGGCATTTCTGGCGGCGGGCCAGGACCTGGCAGCCGAGCTTGTTGCCAATTCAATGGCCCACTATAACAGGATCCGTCTCCTCATAGATATGGAGAACGCCAATAAGGACAGAACACTTGCGACCCACAGTCAGCTCATAAAATGCATAGAACAGAAGGATAAGGAGAGTTACAGAACACTTCTGTACAAGCATATATCATATTTCAAGAATGATATTGAGATACT
>DPZM01000287.1 GCA_003535955.1 Lachnospiraceae bacterium
GTGAGCAAAATGCTTGACGATTTCGAGAAACGCATCAAATCCGAATAAGTTCCAACCAAGCAAAGATACTATCATGTTTTGGCATCGAAATCAAGGAATACTATTCATAGCTTTCCACTATTGCGAGTATCTCCCTGGAGAACTTCGGATACTCTCTCACAAGATCCTCAATCTCCTTCTTTGACATTTCGAGACTGTACTGGTTAAAGTCCATACCCTTCTTCAGTTTCTTGCGTCTCCTTATCAGTCCTCTCCTTACATCCGTAAGTACATCTTCATCAGTAAGTATCGAAGGCTGATAAATAAACGTAGCGGGATCATTCAGCCTGTAATTGCGAAGTACCGACATCAGGTCTTTCCTTGCCGCTTCAAGCTTAAGGGCAACCTCCTCAGAATGATTTCTGGCTGCCTTCTCTTCCAGATATTTCTCCCACATGTAATTCAGTTCATAGGAATTGTTTACATTGTATTTGGAATAGTAATAGTCGATAAGATTGGTCGAATTAACGTATTTGATCTTAACGGAATTCTGAAGGCTTATCGCCCTGTTTATCTTCTTCTCGGCCTTGAGCTGGGCGGCCTGAGCGTTCCTGTAGGTCACATAAACAGAAGTCAGAGACACGGCAAAAAAGGCAAAAACTATATAATATCCAAGCCTGACTTCAAAGGCCAGGGTCACCTGAAGAGCAAAAAGAAGAAGGATGGCAAGGAGCGAAACAAATGAACATATAAAAAGAAGCGCCCTGGCATTTCTTGCCTTAACTCTTTCTTCCTTTCGCTGATATGCCAAAGCTCCCTTTTCACCCTCAAGAAGATTCAGATCCCTCTTTATGGTCATCTGCCGGTCTTCTTCACTGCGGATCTTTTTTATCGCCTGGGGGATTTCGTTCTCCAGTCTCTCCATCTCACGGAACTGGGCTTCCGTGATCTTGGTAAGGGGACGGACGTATTTCTCCTCCTCCCTCTCGATAGCATCGATCTTCTTCGCCGCACGTTCCAATTCCGTAAACTGTGACAGGGAAAGGGAACAGAGTTCATCAATGTCGGCAAGTTGTTCCGTAACATGCTTGTATTCCTGCTTTTGGCCTTCAATGTCATCTGTTGCGGCCTTCATCTGCTCGCATTTGTCACGGACATATAATTCGCGCTCCCTGTAATCGAGCACGTTAATATCCGCTCTTCTTATGGGCGCACGGGTAAGACCTTCGGTGATCTTCTCAACAGTCTCTTCCCCCTCTTCCTGAGGAACCATGCCGTCGCCGAAGTCCAGTTCATCATCTTCATCTTCATCTACAAATCCCAGCTTATCCAGCACCCAGTCAAGTATCTGCATTCTCTCACCTAAGGATCATATTAAGCCTGTACTCACGCTTCCATGAGTCAAGAGTCTCATCTATAGTCTCATAATACTGAGATATTTTTCCGTCGTTTTTAAGCTCCCTTATCCTTTCAAGGGATGCCGCATATTTATTCTCATTTTTTCCGTAGCTTCCCCTCTGCCTCAAAATGGAATCCACGGAATCAAGCACGTGCTCGGAATAGCCGCACCTTATGAGCATTCTGTCATATTTATCCCTGCTCATATATAGGTTGCAGCATACAAGATGGAGGATCAGTGATTCATCATCCATATTGAGCCTGTATGCTTCCATATAATAATCAGCAGCCTTCTCAAAGAGCAGAAGCCTGGCATATGTGGTCCCCATATTATGCAGGACTGCAGCATACAGGATAGGCTCCGCATCCTTGTCTATCTTCTCCAAAGTCCCTATATACTCATCCAGAGCCCTGGCGAACTTGCGGGCCTTAAGCAGGTTATCACCCCTGCTCTTATGCTTTCTTGCCGGGGACAGGCCTGCACTCTCAACAAGTATCTGCCTTATGCTTTTCATCTCTTCTTCGTCGCAGTAGCCTATCTCATTTAAAATGGCCATAACGAATTCGCTCAGGTTGCCCTTGGTCCTTAATATCTCCCTTAAGGTATCTGCAAGATCATGGATCTTAAGCTGTTTATCCACAAAGTCGCACAGGCGCTCATCCATAAAATCGTGGTCGAGCGTATGTGCATTCTGAGCGATAAGATAGCACATCTCCTCAGCTGAATATATATTTACGCCAAAGCCTGCCACATAATAAGGAACCTCGGCCTGCTGCCCATGGCATAATATCAGGTTAGACATCTATACACCTCATACTATCTTCACTTCGGTATCCCACTTCATATTGGAGGTGGGGAATATCTCTCCGAATCCCAGGTCTTCTATATGGATCCTGACAGTATCACCCGAAGTAAAGCTTATCTTCATCTTAAGTCTGGTAGTCTTATCCGGCCGTCCCGGTATCCCGTCAAGGCTTACATTTATCTTTCTTATTTCCTTACCGTCAAGGGGAGTCACAATAAGCTCAACCCTATGGCCCGATGCAAGCAGGAATTCTACCGTAGTGCTTATATCGAACCAGTTCTCGCCTCCGTCGGCCAGTGCGATATATTCCTCCTTGTCCTTACGGTTCATGTTCATACCAAGGTTGAACTGGAGCTTGTCCTTTCCGAGGAAAATATATTTCTCATTAAGCTCTGTCGGCTTAAGCTTATCCATCCCATAATGACAGGCTCCCTTGGAATACATGTTCTTACCCTGGAAAACACGCCTTCCCATGCAGAGATAACGGATCGTCTTTTTACACCATTCTCCGTCAAAACCGTTACCCAGAAGATATGCCGACCTGATCGGACGCGACATAAGAAACCCATGCATAACGTCCTGAAGCCCTTCGTCCATTTCATCTATTGCCGCCTCAAGGGCCTCTTTTTCATCCCGTATCTTTCCCTTGTCCCCGGATGACTCTTCATCATCCGGATCATCCCGGTCTGTAAGCATATCCGGATCCGGAACCTTTACATCATCAAAAGTAAACTCATCTATTATTCCCACCACGGGTGTGGTCCTGTGGTTCATTCTCATATAGTAGCAGGTCATAGTCCTGCCATCATGGTCAAACACCGCGCTCTCCGTCTCCCACAGTTCCTGCTGCTGGTGGATCATATAGTAATATACGCTCTCGGAGTAAGACTGAAAGAGTATGCGTTCCCGTTCAACGGGTATTGCCGCCGCAACCCGTTCAAGTACGCCGATCATAGCCTTATCAAGTGTGGGAACCGTAAATACGAGGGTCTCGATCTGATCGACCGATACATATACCGACAAAAGATTCAGGGACTTCCTTATAAAAAGAATAAGAAGGTCTATGCCCTCGAAGGTCTCCCCGTCTATGGTTATGCTCTTCTCCCCCTTTGCAAGGCTGAGGATCTTACTTACCTCGGATTCCCCCTCGTTCCTTATAAGCCTCACAGCCTCGGTTCCGAAGGACCATTGACTTACCTTTCGTCTCTTGCACAAGAGGGTCGGGATTCCCAGCCTCTCATTATCCCCTCCCGATACAAGGGTTTCCGGGGCATCATTATTCAGTTCAAAGTAGCTGATCTGTGTGAGGGTATCGTTAAGGTCATACCCTACCACATATCTCGTAGCCTGATCCATGTTTTTCTTCCCGTTTAAACTTCAAATGATTAGATGCATGTAAACACCTTATCCGTGAAGCATTCATCAATAACATACTCTTCCATAAGCTGGATAAGTGTGTCCTCATCCTGAAGTGTCTTGGAAACTACCATATCATTCAGCAGATCGTATCTCGACTCCCTGCCCGCCGAAACGGCATCCGATATGGATACGGAATCGGAGAAGGTCAGTGCCTCATGACCCGCGCTCTCCTCTGTAATATAATATTGAAGGTTCTCTCCGAAAAAGAGTATGAATTCCCTGGAAAAGACACCGCCATACATATTCCGCATTTCTTCGGTATGGTAACTCTCCTCTTCTTCATCACCCTCTATAATGTAATGAAGCAGGACCCTTACACCGGGGTCAGTCCTGTATTCAACGATTGTTTTGTCATTATATACGGACAGTTCCGGCATGATCGAGGTAAACTCCCTGAAAAATACAAAAAAGATGTTCTTCTGGAGGAATTCCTTGATGAACTCTGTCAGCATGTCCTTTATCCGGTCATCATAGACCTTCTCATCCTCGGCGTAATACTTAAGCAGGGCCAGCTTGCAGGCATCATTCAGTTTCTCACCCCGCCTGTAGTTCTTGGTCAGATGATAGAAGACTCCGGGATCGAGTACCCTTTCCTTGATAAAATAATCATATGCGTTATATGACAGATAAGCCAGTTCTATCCTGGTGTTCGAACCCTTCCTGACATATTCCTCAAAGAGCTGGTTTTTTTCGCCTATGGTGGTTCTTGTAGTCAGCATCTGTATGATGAGCTTCTCCATAAGCTTGTCACAGTCAAGGTCGAACTGCCCTGCTGCCTTCCACAGGTTCCTCAGTTCCTTTGTAAGGCCGTTGAAGTTATCCACCAGGTACTGAAGGGTCATAACATCATATTTACCGTTTATGAAGGCGTGGTATGCCACCTTGACCAGCATGACGTCATACAGTTCCTCCTTGCGGCTTATCATATGTGAGCATATCCTTACGACCGTCTTAACCGGCACCTTCTCGGCCCCGTATATGGTGATGATATCATAGGCCTCATCATACATTCCCCTGATCACGAAGTAGCCTATAAGCTCGGCACGATCCTTCTGGTTCAGGATCCTCGGATCAATGTTGATGAGGAACTCATCGAGGGTAGATATCTCGTTATTGTCATAATAATGTCTCAGAAGCTCCATCCTTACATCACGCTTGAAGGACTCCCTTATATCTATCGAATCGACAAGGTTGCGGCAGAAATCAACATTATCATCATCTATCGTGATAAAATGCCTGCGTCCGCTGCAAAGATACAGGTTAAAACCGGGATTGTCCGACACATAATTCTTGATAAAGGGAACATAGGCAGCTTCGTTCATAAGCCTGCTTACATTTTTATCAGGAAGGATCGAACGGATCCCCCTCTCATTTTCCGCAAAAACCATATAATTGGATGAGTAAATGTCGGGGTATGCATGTCCGTTTTCCACGGGGTACACACTCTCTCCCTCAAACTCTTCCTGTACAACGCAGATATTCTTAACTCCCTTATCAACAGCGACATCATAGGAAAAGAGCAGCCGTACAAAGTCATTCACGATATCCGGTTCTATCGCGTCAGCCGGTACCACCTGTTCATAGATAAAGGCAAGATCGCGGTTTATGTGCCCCTTCCTTATCTGTTCGATCGCGAATTCCCTCATTGCCGGTTCATATTCTTCGCACAGACGCTGAACCTCGAACCTGTGCCGAAGCATATTCGCATAAAGATAGGCTATATGTATATAGTCCATATGATTCTTAAAGCCGAAGTACATTATTACCGACTTGGGCAGGAGATCTTCGCGGTCAAGCGGTATTGAAAGCATATAGTATTCATAGAGCTTGGTGATACGCAGCTCCATCTCAACTCCTCTTGAATACCACTCAAAGTATTCCGTATCTGTTTTGCCTTCCCTTATCAGCATTGAGCAGATGGCACTCACAACATCCGGATCCTCATTGATCCGGTATATCCTTATGAGAAGCTTAAGAAGTCCTTCCGAGAATTCCTTTGTTCTGGCGCAGATATAAAGAACCTGCTTGCATAGCTCATTATTCATAAGCCCGTTTCTTGCAGCCCATGTAAGTATCTGTATCTCGAATTCATTAAGCCTGCTGAGAGTGACGGGATTGTTTACATAGTACTGGTAAGCCTCAACATACATGATGGGGCTTCGGCATCCGTTTTTGTATTGTTCCTCGATAAGCTCTATCTTCTGGGAATGATTGCTCGACAGGTCTTCGTCGAGATACATGAGGGTCCAGAGAATACGATAATCATTCCTGTTGCGCTTATACATATCCTCAACTTCGGCAGCCACCTCATTTATATATTCTTCATCTCTTAAATAGAGCGTCGTAAGATAGAGGTAATAACTGTACAGTGTGGGTTCCTTGCGCTGTATCTTCAGATCATTGGCCACATGGTCAATGATCCATTTGGCTTCATTAAAGCGCTGGGACACGAGCAGTAGCTGGGCCTGAAAGAGCCTTGATTCGGGGTTCTTCTCATCAAGCACATTAAGCCTCTCAACTATCTTAAGCGAATCACGCACCCAGGTATTGACATTGATATGTTTGGTCCTGAAGGCTATGTAGCATCTCATGAGGCGCATTGTGAGGTTCCTCTTCTCGCGCCTCTCGATCCTCAGTCCTTCATTACTCATCCTCTTGCTGACTATAATGGTTACGGTGAGCGTCTGATGGGGACTTGTAAAAATAAGCCGTCCGAAATTGCGTCCCTCGTGGAGCTTATCCTCTTCGACGAAAAAAACAAAGCGGTGAACATTCCCGAGAAAATCATTGGCCGTAAGCTCGTCCTTCTCTATCCGCAGAAACCGGCAGTCCGTGGTCACCTTAAGATGCACGTATCCCCAAGTCGACTTGCGGACCGGGAGCTCACACCTTAACGACTCGGTGACATCGGTAAATTCATGGACATTTTTGTCCACACTGTAGGTCACCGGCTGCTTCTTATTTACGGATATAAGGAAATCATCAACCGCCTCCTCATTACCCGGTTGATTGGCAAATCCCCTGTATTTGATAAGCTGGGCCTTCTCGTTCCCTTCAAAAACCTGCAAAAACTCCCTGGAATAAAACAGGGAGACCGCCTCTTCCCAACTCATCTGTGCCTGATTTGTAAAATGGAAAAGATTCTTAACGCTTCCCATTGAACTCTTGACAATGCTTCTTACAATGGAAAACGCAAACGGAATATAATACTCACCCTTGTTGGATACTATCTGAACATCACCCTTTATGATGTCCCCGGGCTCAAGACCGGTGGAATCAAACAGAAATGTAACATCTATGCTCTTGGCTTCGAAGCTGTCTATCCTGCATACAAGACGCATGCTCGACGTAAATACATTGCCCGAAGCCGGAAGATCGTCCATGCTCTCGATGGTGAAAGAACCCTCATACATGCCGCCGACGGGAATCGTCTCCTCAATTCTTTGTACAGAAAAGGAAAGCTTTCCATTATCGTAATCGAAAACCCCGTTAAGCAGCTTATCTACAATCTCATGCAAGTTCTTCACCACACTTTACTTGACTTTAGACAAATTTAAGTATACCATAACTGCGGCTGACTGCAAAGAAAAAACAAACTCAAAAATCACATAAAAAAGGGAATGAAACAGGATATGATACAGCACTCTGACCATTTTCACGGAAGTGATCTTGAAAAAATAGAAAAAATCTACGGCATCCGCAAGGAGGATATCGTAAGCTTTTCGGCAAATGTCAATCCCCTTGGCCTCTCACGCAAGCTTAAAGAAAGCCTGTCAGACCATCTTGATGTGATAACAGGCTATCCCGACAGGGAATATACGCAGTTAAGAAGGGTCATTGCCGGTTACTGCGGTACCGATCACGAAAACATAATCGTCGGAAACGGCTCCACTGAGCTTATCTCCCTTTTTATCCAGATCGAGCATCCGCGTAAGGCGCTTATAGTCGGCCCCACCTACTCGGAATATGAACGTGAAGTGTCACTTGGCGGAGGAACGTCCCTGTACTTCCCCCTAAAGGAAAAGGATGATTTTTCCTTGAATTACGACGAGCTTATAAGTCAGCTCAACGAAAGCATTGATGTCCTTATAATATGCAACCCCAACAACCCCACATCAACCTGCATAAACAGAAAGACCATGAGGTCTGTTCTCGATGTCTGCAAGCAGAACGATATATTCGTAATGGTTGATGAGACCTACATAGAATTCACAAAAAACTATGATGAGGTAAGCTCCATCCCCCTTACGGGATACTACAACAATATCATTATCCTGCGCGGAATCTCCAAGTTCTTCGCAGCTCCCGGCCTGCGTCTTGGGTACGGAATAACAGGCAACCGCGACCTTATTAAGTCAATCAACTCAAGGAAGAATCCCTGGACGATAAACTCTCTGGCTGAGGTCGCCGGCCGGCTCATGTTTACGGACAATGAATATATTGATGCCACAACAGAGCTCATAAGCAGTGAACGGGACCGTATCACCGGGGCCCTGCGCAATATAAAAGGGCTCAAGGTATATGAGCCCTCTGCCAACTTCGTTCTGTCAAGGATCCTTACCGACAGTGTAAATGCGGATATCCTCTTTGATGCCTGCATCAGGGAGAAGATGATGATACGCAACTGCTGTACCTTCCCCTTCCTTGACAATAAATATTTCAGGCTCTGCTTCATGTCTCCCGAAATGAACGATAAGCTTGTTTCCGTAATAAGCCGTGTTATGAGTTCCTAGAGTGAGTATCCTGCCTCGAAGGCTTTCCTGTTTATATCTGTGAACTTCGGCTTTACGGTCTTCTCTATCACATCAAACCACTGATCTTTAGAGAAATCCATATGCTTTGCCGCCACACCCAGCACTATCACATTAAACACCTTGGGATTGCCGAGCTTAAGCGCTTCGCTCATGGCATCTACAGCGATCACCTTATATTCACCCTTCAGTGTATCAACTATGCCTTCGGGATACTCTGCCGCACCGGTCACCACCGGCATGGGATCTATCCGCTGGGTATTGACTATCAGCACCCCGTCTTTTTTAAGGAAATGGGCATATCTTAACGCCTCAAGCTCTTCAAATGCTATGAGTACATCAGCCTGTCCCTCTTCAACTATCGGTTCGGCAACCCTGTCTCCGTAACGGACATATGTAACGACCGAACCGCCCCTCTGAGCCATTCCATGGACCTCGGATACCTTAACATCATATCCTGCCCCAAGCATTATTCCTCCAAGTATACGGCTGGTGAGTAGGGTTCCCTGACCACCGACACCTACTATCATTATATTTCTGGTTTCCATACCTTATCCTCCGCTTAGCTGCTATTGTAATGATCTCAATTCTATGCCGGAATATCCTCAATAGCTCCGAATTTGCACTGGCTCTTGCACAGACCGCATCCGTTACACATGTTTGTATCGATATGGGTAGTACCGTTCTTAAGCTTTGTTATTGCAGGACATCCGGGCTTTAAGCACATGCCGCACTTTTTACACTTTTCCTCATCGACCTGGCAGGTGTGGGTAATGGGTGTCTTATTAAGAAGCACACACGGTGTCTTTGTTATGATGACTGAGACTTCATCTTTTGCAAGCTCCTGCTTGATAAGCTTCTCAAGGCCTTCCGAGTCAAAAACATTTATCTCATAAACATTCTTCACTCCTATGGCCCGGCACAGCTCCATTATGTTTATGGCAGGAACAATGTCTCCCTGAAGGGTCTTGCCGGTGGCTGCGTGGTCCTGATGGCCGGTCATTCCGGTGGTTGAATTGT
>DPZM01000034.1:0-8505 GCA_003535955.1 Lachnospiraceae bacterium
ATTACCCGCTGGCACTTGCCGAAGGAACAATACTTAATGGAGAATACATAATAAAGAAGGTGCTTGGACAGGGCGGCTTCGGTATAACCTATGAAGCAGCGGTCCATAAGAGCAGCGAGCTGGTTGCTATAAAGGAGTATCTCCCGGATTCGATGGCATCCAGGACGCAGACCATGGTGACACCCTATACGGGAGACCGGGGCAGCAACTTTGATTACGGTAAGCAATGCTTCCTGGAGGAAGCCAAGACGCTGGCGCAGTTTAATGATAATCCCGGCGTGGTCGGTGTTAAAAAGTATTTTGAAGAAAACGGCACGGCCTATTTTGTGATGGAGTACATACAGGGTAAGAGTTATAAGCAGTATCTTGAAGAAAAGGGCGGAAAGATATCGATAGATGAGGCGATCAGGATTCTTACACCGGTGATGGATGCCTTATCTGCGGTCCATGCAAAGGGTATAATCCACCGTGACGTAACACCGGATAATATTTATATCACTGACAGTGGCCAGGTGAAGCTGCTTGACTTCGGTGCGGCAAGATACAGCCTTGGAGACAGGAGCAGGAGCCTTGACGTTGTATTGAAACATGGATTTGCGCCCAAGGAACAGTATACCAGGCACGGAAGGCAGGGGCCCTACACCGATGTTTATTCGCTGGCAGTAACAATTTATAAATCGATCACCGGCCGGCTTATACCTGATTCCATAGACAGGCTCGAAGAGGATGAGATGGTAATGCCTGGTGCCCTTGGGGTCAGCATTACGGATGGGCAGGAGAACGCCCTTCTTAAGGCTCTTGCGGTTGACTATAAGGATCGTTACCAGTCAATGGGCGAGTTCAAGGCAGCCCTTACGGGACAACAGTACGCAGGTCCTGCAGCTAATACTTCCGGCAACTCGGAAATAGTGTTTGCGCAGCAGCAAAATACAGTCCAACAGCCCAATACAGTCCAACAGCCCAATACAGTCCAACAGCCAAACACAGTTCAGCAGCCAAGTACGGTCCAACAGCCAAACGCGGTGCAGCAGCCCGGTACAATGCAGCAGCAAAGTGCGGGTAAGCCGGCTAAGGCTTCGAATGATAAACCCGGAAAACAGAAGGGTATCATAATAGGAGTCGTGACTGCTTCGGCAGTTATTGTTGTGGGAATGATAATCGCAACCGTATTGATACTTGGAAAAAACAAGGCTAAAGAGGCAGCGGCAGTTACAGAGCCGGAGCAGGTGCCGGTTGAGGAAGCGGTGCCGGCTGAAGAAACCGCATCTTCGGAAGCCCAGCCCGAAGCATCAGAGGAGGTTGCTGAGATAGCGGCTTCGAGTGATATTAAGAAAGATGACGGTACAGTGAATTTTAAGAATATTGATGTCGGTAGCCTGACTGCTTCGGATGAGTACAGCTTCCCCGATTTCGGTATTGCTTTTAAGTGTAGTGAAAAGCTGGCTTCGGATAAGAGCGGTAATGCCGTAGAGCTTACATATCCGGGAGATTACGGACAGAATAAATCCATATACGTGATAAATTACGGTAAGTGCGGCGAGGTTGAGACATATCCGGATATACTCAGTGAACTGTCTGATTCTGTTGATCTTGATTATCTGTCTGACCTTATCCCGCTTACGGTGGGGAATTATCCGGGATGGTATGTTTCCTATGACCAGGTCATTCCTCCGGAAACCTATAATCAGGGTGTTGTCTTTCTTCTGACCCCCTATGTGGGTGTGAAGAGGCAGATGTGCATTGTTTTCGGAGAATACGATGATGTAATGTCCCAGATAATATCAACCTTTGAGATCGAAGGCGCCCATGCCGAGGATCTGTCGGACGTTAACACGAGCAAGACCTATAAGGTTCCTCACTATGATCCCTACGCAGATGAGGATATCTATATTTTCGCCGACAGTTCTTCAAGAGCTCTTGACCGGAAAGACATAGATAACCTGTATGATAAGGTTGAAGATACATATAATTCGGGTAACATGAGCGGCTCTATTGATCAGTATATGGCGAAGATGCTGTGCTATGGCAGGAATGAGATTTTTGCAAGAAACGGAAGGAAGTTCTCATCGCCTGAGCTTCAGGATTATTTTGACGGTATGGACTGGTATACTCCGAAGTATGAACCCAACCAGTTCGATTATGCCGACCTGACGAATGTGGAAAAGAAAAATGTTGACTTTATTAAGGAGTATGAGAATAAATATGGTGGTTATACGCCAAAGAAATAAAATCGTAAGGGGCTTAACTAAAGGAGCATTGCTATTCCTGCTTGCCGGAATCTTCCTTCAGGGCTGTGAGACCTCCGAATCATCAGAATCCGGAGAGGAAGGTAATGTTATTTCCAAGGAAGATAATACGCAAGGTCCTGAGGAAAATGTGATCACAATAATCGATGACAGCCCTGAAGTCCTGGTTGATATATATAAGAGTGACGGGGATGTTAATGCTCCGGGCGTTGCTGATGCTCCGTCCGGGAGCAGTGAAGGCTTGTCGACCTTGTCGGACCTTTATGAAGGATCGGGAAATGATGAAGAGACCTTAGAAACAGCTTCGGAAGCAGGGAATGATATCTCTCTTCCGGTTTATGAGGACAGGGCGGAGATTCCTTTTGATATGTCCTGGGAGTATGCCGGCTATTCGAAAATAAACAGCGGGTGCGCCATCTTCTATAAAGCCGCGGATAACCGAAAGAATATTATCATAGGTGTTAATGCGGGACACGGGACCAAGGGAGGGACATCCGTTAAGACATACTGTCATCCGGACAAGAGCCCCAAGGTAACGGGAGGTACAACCGCCGCAGGTTCCATCGAGGCTGTAGCAGTGTCGAGTGGTATGGCTTTTAAGGATGGGGCATCCGAGGCTTCGGTAAATCTTAAGCAAGCCTGCCTTTTAAGGGATGAACTGCTCAAAAGAGGCTACGATGTCCTGATGCTAAGGGACGGAGATGATGTACAGCTTGATAATGTTGCGCGTACGGTCATGTGCAATAACAATGCCGACTGCCATATTGCCATTCATTGGGACGGGGATAACCTTGATTATGACAAGGGCTGTTTTTATATATCGGTACCTGAAGGTATAAAGAATATGGAACCGGTAAGCTCGCACTGGCAGGAGCATGACCGGCTGGGTGATGCGCTTATAAACGGACTTAAGGAGAATGGATTTAAGCTGCACAACGGCGGGAGCATGAGCATCGATCTGACACAGACCTCATACAGTACGGTGCCTTCAGTTGATATAGAACTGGGTAATGGGGCTGGAGACCACAGCGACGGTTACCTGGGAAGGCTTGCAGTGGGGATGGCAGACGGGGTTGACGCCTTCTTTTCTCACTAGATATCTAATCTGTTCGTTTTTATACACATCTTATGCAGACTTGTGATATAATAAGCTTTGGCTCATATTATTTCACAGGAGTTTTTTTGCATGCTCTCACAAAGACTTGACACCCTTATAAGAGAATTAGGAACTAACAATTCGGAAGTGGCCGCATGTGCCGGGTTTGACAGGACCAATATATCAAGATTCAGAAACGGATCAAGATTGCCCAAGGCTTCAAGCAGCAGTGCCCACAGGCTTGCAGAAGGCCTGTATCGTTATGCGGCTGAACATGAGCTGCAGAATACTCTGTATACGATAACTGGAATAGAGGCCGGGGATTCGGATGATAAGATAAGGGCGGCCCTGATATCATGGCTATATGAGGGCGAGGATACACCGGGCGGATGCCCGCAGTGTAAATCATCTTCTTCCCGGGAGCATGAAGAGGCAGAAGATGATACCTTTGCGGCGCGGCTGTCTTTTGTTATGAAGCTTGCGGATATATCCAATGTCAGCCTGAGCCGGCGGATGAACGTTGATGCTTCCCTTATCAGCAGATACCGGACGGGGCAGAGTGTCCCTGCAGCTGATTCCGATATTGCTATGGAGCTTTTTGTTATCCTTTATAAGAGGATACTTAAGAACGGAAGAGTCAACGAGCTGGTTTCGTATATGAAGATCAATGAAGGGTCTTTTAGTGAGAAGGCCTTTAGCGAATGGTTTTATAAACCGGATAATACACGTGCAAGGAGAAAAACCAAGGGCCGTATAAAGGACAGATCCGCATATGTGGGTATTGACGGACTTAGAGAAGCTGTGATCAGGTTCCTTAAGGCTGTTTTGGAGAGCGACGACAGTGAGCTTATGCTTTATTCTGATCAGGATATGGGCTGGATGACTGGAGATAAGGTCTTTTTTGACAGCTGGAGATCTCTTATGGAGGAATGTATTTCCAAAAAGATAAGAATAAGGATCATCCATAATATCGACAGGAAACAGGATGAGATAGATATGGCGATAAAGAGCTGGCTCCCTCTCTATATGTCAGGCTGCATCGAGCCCTATATAAGTAACATTGCAAGGGGAGACAGGTTTTTTCATACCCTGTTTATCTGCCCCTCTCTTGCAGCGATAGAAGCTTCGGGACCTGCGGGTTCTGAAGACAACGCGATATATTATTACCATGCGGGTGAGGAGTTTATAGAAGCTGCTATCGCAGATTTTAACCGGCTTATGGAGAATTCAAAGCCGGTGCAGTTATCGGAACTTAAAGAGCTTACCGGTCGTTTGAATCTTTAGACACCTGACACATCTTTTCACCGTCTTTATATGATACTGAATTTTTGCCGTTCTGCTTGGAATGATACATGCATTCATCCGCAAGCTTTACCGTATCGAGTATGGAGACAGGGGACGGTTCTGTGTCTCCCTGATAGATGTACCTTGACAATTTCATACTTTGCATCAGAAGAGAATGTAGAGACAATATTTGTTTGGGTATTGTCCGTGTTTTTATGGAGTATGACGGAAGGGATTTTAAGGTGCAGATAAGCGGTGAAACGGAATCCGCAGAGGGATATGATAATTATCAGTACAGTGAGATATTGGATAAAATAGAAGATCTCAATGATGGTGAGATAAAAATTTCGGATCAGGATATCCCGCCTGATGATGCAATGGCATATGCTCCGGAATTAAGCGGATATAAAAAAGGCCTGTGATCACCGGTACGTGTTTTTTTTGTACTGATCACCGAAGATATGAAGGATGTAAAAGTGACCTTGATTGGAAAGTGAAATCGTTGAAATACTGCCTGAACTAATATACAATAAAAGTAGCTGTACAGATGCAGCTATTCAGAACACGGTCAGCAGATAAGTCCCCTGACTCAATAAGAAACGGAGGAATATCATGGAAGCAAGATTATGTGGATATGAATATAAAACGATCGACGATTATTTTGCCACATCCGAGGGAAGCCATATAGAGCTTATCGATGGTTTTTTCTATGATATGGCTTCGCCCAATACCAGACATCAGAGCCTGGTTGTTGAATTAGTTACTATCATTAATACATATATTAAGTCGAAGAAAGGCAATTGCCGGGTGTTTACGGGACCTTTTTCCGTAGTGCTTAATAAGGACGAGGATACGGTCGTCGAACCGGATATCAGCGTGATATGCGATCCGTCAAAGATAAATGACAGGGGATGTATGGGAGCTCCCGACTGGGTCGTTGAGGTTGTTTCACCCTCCGATCCCGCACACGATTACATTATAAAACTGAAGAAATATCTTAATTCGGGGGTGCGTGAGTACTGGATAGTTGATCCCGCAAGTGAGATGATCACGGTGTATACACAGAATAATACTTCAGGATTCCCCGCGGTTTACACCTTTAAGGATAAGGTTCCCGCAGGGATATATGATGATCTTTCGATCGATTTTTCCGGAATTGAATAAGAGTTATGGAAAATATGGAAAAAGTGTGTCTGATAATATCCGGCGGGAAGTTTGTCAGGCTCCCGCCGAAGCTTCTTAGGGCGGATCTTGTGGTTGCCTGCGACAGGGGGCTTGATCATGCCGACAAATACGGAATAAGGCCCGATGTGGTGATAGGGGATTACGATTCTCTGTCCCGTAGAAACCTTAAGAGGATCGAAAACGGAGAGTTAGAGAGCGAGCGTTATCCTAAGGAGAAGGATGATACCGACACCATGTTGGCCATGAGGCGGGCCCTTTCACTTGGCTACAGGGATATAAGGATGGTGTGTGTCTTCGGCAACAGGCCGGATCATGCCTTCGCCAACATCCAGACGGCTCATTTCGGGGCCCTTAGGGGTGCGACTGTGAGGATGTATGATGAGAAGGCGGAGGTTATTGTATTTTCCGATGGGTCGGTGAACCTGTCCGGGAAGAAGGGCGGTATGCTGTCCGTCTTTTCCCTGTCGGATGTAAGCAGGGGCGTAACCGTAAAGGGTGCGAAATATGAGCTTGAAGGGGGAGAGCTTGGGAATTCCTTCCCCCTTGGGCAGAGCAATGAATTCAAGGAGGATCATGTCGAAATATCCGTCGAAGAAGGTGTTATAATGGTAGTCGAATGCGGCTTGAGAGATTACACGGGGTTTGGGGGATGATGATCCTTCACATACGGGGGTTCTATGGACAAGAAGAAGATTGCTCTGGGGGACAGGGGACGGTTCTGTGTCTCCTTGAGTCAGTGACGTATCTACTGACACACTTTGGAAATTTGAAAGAAGAAAAGCCCCGCCGAAGCGGGACTTTATATGAGACCATAAGCACTTGTAATCTGATATAAGGTTTATTGTCCCTTGAGTGCTGCGATCTCCTTCCTGAGCTGATCGATAGTGGCAGCCTGATCGGTGATGGTAACAGCCTGCTTTGTGGCTTTGGCCTCAAGTTCGGCAAGACGCTTGTTTCGTTTTTCCTCGGCTGCTATTTCCCATTCCTGCTTGCATTTTTCGGAGGAATCACTATGAAAAGGATCAGGACCATAATACTTGCGGCGGCAGTTGTGCTTACTTCAATTCCAATCAATGCCGTCCCTGTTTATGCACTTGAGCAGGATCTGATCGCGGAAGAGGACAGTATTATCCCTGAAAGATCCGATGTATTGTCTGATCGGGATGAACATATCTCTTCGGAGGAAGAGCTGAAGGATACAGATGATCCTATATCTTCGGAAGAAGAACTGACGGTTACAGATGATAGCCTTATAGCCGCCGATGGAAACGGTATAAATGAAGCAGAAGGTGTACCGGATGATAGTAAGCAGGGCAATGACGGCGATATGATCGTTGGCGGCTATATTGAGATGCCCTGGGATAATGATACTCCGGTTGTTGATGACGGACTGGATTATAATGAAGTCCGTGAGATGATCGTGGAGGGGTCGGCGGATGATGAGATGCATATATCCGGACCTGACCAATATGTAACCGATCCGGGTACTATCGATGCGAAGTTCCCTGCAGGAACTGATGAACAGATACTGACATATCTTAAGGACAAATACCCTGCAACAAGAAGCCAGTCCCCGTATGGGACCTGTTGGGCGCATTCGTCCGTGTCGCTTACGGAATTCTATATGATAAGTCACGGACTTGCGGACAGTACGGCTGAAGTGGATAAGGATGTGAACTTCAGTGAGCTTCAGCTTGCTTATTTCTGTTACAACCAAGCGGCCGATCCGGTAAACGGGACGACAGGGGATAGAGTTACCTTCGACAGCAGCACGGGCGGTAAGGAATCTTTCCTTGACTTCGGGGGTAATCTTGACTTTGCATCGCAGAGTCTCATGCGTTATAACGGTGTGACGGCTGATGAGGGTGATGCTGCTTATTCCAACGCGGCGACGGTCCTTGCAGGCGGTCTCTCACAAGCATACTCATCATCTAAGGATGAAGCCCATCTGCTTAACGAATATCATATCAATATCAAGGAAAACCCAAGGCTTGTAAAGCAGGCGATCAAGGAAAACGGAATCGCAGGTGTAAGCATTTACGCAGACGGAAAATACATGAATTATAATACGAATGCTTACTATAACAATCATAATACGTCGACAAACCATGCCGTAGCCATAGTGGGCTGGGATGATAACTTCCCTGCATCGAACTTCCTTAATAATCCCGGTGCGAACGGGGCCTGGCTTATAAGAAACAGCTGGACGGCAACAAGTACATTTTCCTATTATTCATATTTCTGGCTCTCTTATAAGGATAAGAGCTTAAGCGATACCGCTTATGTGTTTGAGGTCGCAGACAGAAGCAGGGGTGAATACTATGATAACAACTATAATTATGACTCCCAGCTTCACAGCATCCTGACAGCCCCTTCCGTCAAAACGGCCAATATATTCACTTCGGTTAAGAATTCCGAAACACTTAAGGCTGTTCAGATCGATTCTTCGATGAATGCTCCCGGAGCATATACTGTTGAAATTTATAAGAACCTTACGGACCTGTCCGATCCCGTGAGCGGGACCAGGGCAGGGACTGTTACGGGAACTCTTCCCTTTGCGGGTAAATATACGATCCCCCTTAGTTCAGGGGTGGATCTGTCTGAGGGAGAATCATTCTCCGTCGTGGTCACAACAGAAAAACAGATAGACAGGGAGTATGACTACACATGGAAAGAGCAGATAGTCATGGACGC
>DPZM01000034.1:8617-10667 GCA_003535955.1 Lachnospiraceae bacterium
CTGTCTACGATCTCGTCAAACGGTACGAGATGTAATATCTGTATAAGGGCACTTACCAATACCAACGGGGGATCATCGCTTCCCGACAGGATCACAAGCCTTACGGTAAGAGGCAAGACGGATCAGAGTGTTACCCTGGTATGGCCGGCAGCTAAGGATGCGCAAGGGTACGAGGTTTACTACTCGATCCCGGAAGACGGTCCTTATATCCTTGCAGGACAGGCTGAGGCAACCGACAGAAAGTTCAAATGCACGGGCCTTACAGCGGGGACTACGTACTATTTTAAGGTATATCCCTTAAAGGGTGGATCAAGGTATGATGCAGGCGTATCACCTGTAGTGAGTGCGGCTACTTCCACGGCAAAGCCCGAGGTTGAGATGATCAACATAGGAATGTATCAGGCAACGGCCAGATGGGAACCCCTTGAGAGCTGTGACGGATATGAGTATACATATGGAAAGGGTACATCAAGCTTTACACCCCAAACAACTACGGATAATGAAATACAGATACGGCAGCTGGATCCCGGAAGTGAGCATTTTATTGAGGTTAAGGCTTACAAAAAGGATAATAACGGAAATAATGTGTACAGTGAAGCCTGCAGGGTAACCTTTACCACAAAGAGCGGATCCTGCCATCCTGTTACCAACCTTACGGTATCACCGTATACGTCGAGTATGGTAAAGCTTACATGGGATGATCAGGAAGATATATGGAATTATAAGCTTGAGCAGAGTACGAACGGGGTGAACTTCAGCGAAGCAGATATGTATTATATCGGCAGCAAGGAGCCCCGAACCGTAAGATATGCCAATAACCTTGTTCCGAACCAAACATACTATTTCAGGATAAAAGCCGAGGTTTACAGCTTTTCCGGGGGCAGTGAGCCGCTGACTTATACATCAGGGGCTGTCAGCGGTTATACAAAATTGCAGTCATCATCGGATATTAATGCTTCGATAAAAGATGGGGCAGTTAACCTGACATGGGCTTCCGTGGCCGGAGCAAATTATTATTCGATCTACAGAAAGGAAAGCAGTGCGAGTGAATACCTTCCCCTTGACGTTGTTTCAGCGGCCGGTGGACTTAAGTACACGGACACGACTGTTTTTCCGGGAAGGCTCTATTACTACCGTGTATATGGCTGCAGGACAAATGTACTTACCAATGAACAGGGTGAAGGCAGCAGTGGCATAGGAATAACCACGCCCCTCGACCAGCTGTCTGATCTTCAGGTAGAAGTTACAGGTCCTACAACGGCAGTACTTACCTGGGGTCCGATAACAGGTGCCCAGGGGTATATTGTCAAGCTTTATGACAATGATACAGCGGAATGGGTTGAGAAGGACAGGGTCGATAAGGACATTACCACATATACTCTGCGTGATCTTTTGCCGGGTACCCGCTATTACGCGTTGGTTATGGCATATACGGATGTAAGGACCGGTGGAGGAGATTACGTAACCTTCCAGACAGCACCCGGCACCATGGCTGACAAGAGCTTCTTTACAGTGACAGACCTGACGAAGACCTATACAGGCAGTCCCCAGCATCCAACGGTAACGTGCTCCAATGCTGAGGTCAATTCAGCGGGCTTCTCCATCTTATATGGTAAGAAACAGGGTGGAACAGTGAGCTCATACAGTACCGAAGAGCCTGTTGCGACAGGGGAATATCAGATCAGGATACGAACTAACGCATCAGCGAACTTCACCGCCACGGAACTTACCGATGACAGCTGGGTGTTTACGATAGATCCACAATCAGTCACGCCTGCACAGACAGTGACCTTCAGCGGGGTAACAGGCGGCAAGGTAAACAAGACATACGGGGCTGATGACTACACACTCACTGCCACGGCTTCAGGTACGATAACCTATACAAGTTCGGATCCATCTGTTGCAGCTGTCGGCTTATCGGACGGATGTGTCCATATACTTAAGACAGGTGAGACGACGATCACTGCCACAGCTGCCCAAACCGACACTCAGGCCGCAGGATCTGCTTCATATCTGCTTGTTGTAGGCAAGAAGGAAATAGGTATTTCAT
>DPZM01000214.1 GCA_003535955.1 Lachnospiraceae bacterium
ACCATGGTAGGCGGAGAGTGGGTCTACACTTGTAATTAGGAAGATTTAACGGACTTTTAACGTTTATTATTCGTACACTAACTTAGATACCGTGGTTAATGAATGAAAGGAGACGACATGAAGGCAGACAAGATAATAAGAAATGCGAAGATTTTTACATCTGACAGGGACAATATAAGCGCGAATGCCCTTGTGGTGAAGGAAGGCAAATTTGTCTATGTAGGAGATGAGGCCGGCCTTTCGGATTATGAGGGAGAGGTTACGGATCTTGGCGGTAAATTCATAATGCCGGGCATCATTGACAGCCATGTTCATGTTACTATGGGCGCAGGATTTGAGTATATTGACATGGGTCCTTACGTTATGTGTGACAGTAAGAAGGAAGCCCTCAGCTTTATGGAGGATCATATCAGAAGCAATCCGGGGAAAAAGCGTTACAGATTCCTGCTTGAACGCGTATCCCTTCATGGAGAGGATATCACAAAGGAAGACCTTGACGCGATCTGTCCGGACTCCGAACTTGTGATCCTTGAAGGAGAGGCGCACAGCGTATGGGTAAACTCCAGGGTTCTTGCCCTTCACGGAATTACGAATGATGTTGTGGATCCCGTGCCCGGGCTCAGTTATTATGTCCGTAAGGACGGGCACGTGACAGGAAATATATTCGAAGCTGCCGCGGAAGTCCCCTTTATGTTGGATGAGTCAATGGACATGACGGATGAGCAGATTGACGCGGCACTTGCACGGTGGGTCGATGCTTCCATAAATTATGGAGTAACCGGCGTCTTTGATTCCGGCATACCGGAATGCAATGATCTGCATGAGCGGATATACGATCGTTTACGTGAGATGGACAAACAGGGAAAGCTTCCGGTCTATATTGACGGCTGCTATGTTATCACACAGCCGAGGCAGGTGCCTGAGGCTCTGGAGGAGCTGAAGCGTCTTCGGGATAAGTTCGACAGTGAGCACCTCAAGGTTCATACATTAAAGATATTTAACGACGGCACATTAAAGATCGAAACCGCGGCCCTTGTAACGCCTTATGTGGATACAGGAGAGAAGGGAACTGCGGCCTTCAACAAAGAGCAGATTGCGGACCTTCTTATCAGGCTTAACGAGGCAGGGCTGGATCTTCATCTGCATACTGTCGGTGAGGGCGCGTCCCGCAACGTGCTTGACGGTGTGGAGATGGCAAGGAAAACACTGGGAGACGGCTACCGGGTGAAGGTTACATGTGCTCATCTGGAGATTCAGGATGACGCAGATATTAACCGTTTTGTCAAGCTTGGTGTTAATGCCAACTATACGCCTTGGTGGCATGCCGGAAACATGGGCGGCGATCCCTATGAGACGTGGACAGTGCTTCTCGGTGAAAAGCGCGCGAATTCCATGTATCGCTGCAAATCGCTCTGGAACAGCGGCGCGAACGTGACCTGGTCATGCGACGATATCCACTACGCTGATTTTATGACCTGGAGCCCGTACCTGTGCATGGAGGTCGGTATGACGCGCTGGATCACCGATAAGACCAGAGCTCCTGAAATAAGCAGGACCGTCAGGGCATATCCTCCCGAAAGCGAGCAGATGAGTATTGATGAAATGATCTTAGGCTATACGATAAACGGCGCGAAGCAGCTCGGTATAGAAGCACACAAGGGCTCTATCACAGCGGGAAAGGATGCAGATTTCCTGGTATTTGATAACGACCTTATGACGGCTAAGAAAGAGGGCTTTAGTTACAACATGCCGAAAGATGTGTATTTTGCCGGAAAGAAAGTTAACTGACGAAAGCTGCATATTCTGATTATGTTTTCAGAGAAGGTTTCGGTACGGAAAGTAAGACCGCTGAAAAAACAAGAAACGGGATATTTGGATTATTGTTCGGAAAAGGAGAGGAGTAAAACTGAGAATTGATGCGTATTTATATTATCCGTCACGGAGAGACGGATGCAAATAAAAAAGGATATGCGCAGGGGTGGACTGATGGCCTGTTGAATGAGAACGGAAAGATACTTGCACAGATCACCGGACGTGGCATGAAAGGTATCCGCTTTGACCGTTGCATATCCAGCCCTTTGATCAGAGCCAGGGAAACAGCAAAGATCATACTTAGGGAATCAGACAACAACGTTTCGATCTCCTTTGATGACCGCATTAAAGAAATGAACTTTGGCAGCTTGGAGGGGATAAACATCAGGGATGAAAAGGTTCTCCGATTTCTGAAAGAACCGATCCTTGATTACAGGTTTCCGAATGGCGAAAGCATAGCGGAGGTGATGGGCAGAACACAGGACTTTCTGAAAGAGCTTATTGCAAGAGATGACGATAAGACTTATCTGGTGTCAACACACGGATGCGCGCTACGGGCAATGCTGAATTTCCTATATGAAGATCCGGATGACTATTGGCATGGACATGTTCCGTATAATTGCTGCGTGAATATCATTGATGTTAAGGACGGGGCAGCGACGCTGATCGCGGACGATATGGTATATTATGATCAGGAAATGGTGATCGATCGATATAAGGAATGAGTAATGATCCGGATGGTCCGATATGCGATGAGCATGTTTCTTATCATGGGCGTATATCCTATGGCTTTTCCTTTGTTTGAGCGGGTTGGGAAGAAACGATAATTGGCCGGGATAACTGTTTGGAGCCATTTTGGGAGGAGGTATTACAGGTGGATATTGACATACTTTTGGTTTTGCAGGATTTTAGAAACGGCATAGGTTCAGTTTTAACCGGCTTTATGACAAAGATGAGTCATATAGGAGAAATGGAGGTTGTGCTGATCATTATAGCTCTCATCTACTGGTGTGTCAGCAAAAACTATGGAACATATTTTCTTATGGGTTGGAGCACAAACAGAGTTGTCAATGGCCTGCTTAAGGTTACAGCCTGTGTATATCGCCCATGGATCAGGGATCCGCAGATAGTACCCGACAGCGATGCTCTGGCAGCGGCCACCGGATATTCCTTTCCCAGCGGCCATTCCATGAATGCCGCATCCCTGTACGGAGGAGGAGCAATACGTAAGGAGTTACCCCCGGTATTAAGGGTTTCTTTGGGAATTATTTTTGTGCTTATTGCTTTCAGCCGGAACTTTCTTGGGGTACATACCCCACAGGATATCCTGGTAGGCTCCGCAGTCGGACTGCTTGTGATGTGGCTGACGATGAAGCTGATGGAGCGGCTTGAAGCTGACCCTAAAAAGGATATACCGGTAATGTGTGCGTGTATCGCAATTGCCATAGCGGTGGCAATATTTGCTGCTTTTAAGTCGTATCCAGAAGACTATGACGCGGCAGGAAAGTTGCTGGTAGATGGCGCGAAAATGGCAAAGGATACCTACAAGGGTGTGGGATGGTGCATTGGATTTTTTGCCGGCTGGGTCCTGGAAAGACGATATGTCGGCTTCTCTACGGACCAACCCATTATAACAAGGATGACACGGCTTGTGACGGGGCTTCTCAGCTATTACGCTGTAACCCTGATCCTTAAAGCAATACTGAATAACTGCCTTCCCGGTGCCGCCGCTACGATACTTGCTACCTTTATACAGACGTTTTATGTGACGTTTGTGTTTCCATGGTGGATTAAACTCCTGGAGCATCAGACAAGCGGCGACATGTTTTGTGAAGGAAAGGAAGAGAGGGATATTAATGGAAAATAAGATGTATCAGGTATCAACACTTCAGGCACTTGCTTTGGGATACAGCCGTGCAGTGATAAATGTGGAAGAACTTATTCATAATGGGGACACAGGCCTTGGGACCTTTGAAGACGTAAACGGGGAAATGATCGTCATGGACGGGCATTGCTACAGAGCCGATCAGAGTGGATGCGTAACAGAGGTCGATACAACGACCGGAGTTCCATTTGCGGCTGTTGCAAAGTTTAACGGTGAACAAAAGTTTGAGATGGAGCATATGTCGGATATTGAATCAATCCGGACAGAGCTTACCAGAAAGATTGAAGAGAGGTTCGGGCTGAACAGTATGCACATTGTGAGGATCGACGGAGAGTTTGAAAAGGTGGATGCCAGATCCGAAGCTCCGTACCGGTCGCACCATATCTCATTGAAGGAGATTCTCGGCAAGACGCAGGAAGCATTTGTTTTTGAGAATATACGTGGGTCACTGGTTGGCGTATATTTCCCGGATTATATGGATGGGATCAACATGCCCGGATGGCATCTACATTTCCTTTCCGAGGACAGATTGAAAGGGGGACATGTGTTTGATGTATCTTTACTAAAGGGCAAGGCAAAAGTAGATAAAATTACCAACATATACATAAATCTGCCCAAGGAAGCTGCTTTTGACACATATTCACTCAAACAGGACTTACATGATGAGATCAAGTCTGTAGAGTGAAGTGACCGATAAACATAATGCCAAACAACCGAAAATGCATTACCAAATAACCGAATGGATCATTATCTGACATTATGACGACCATGTTTTCAAAGACATTGAAAAAATTGAGGGCTGAAAGAGGAATCTCACAGATTCAGCTGGCGGAACAATTGTTTGTTGACCGCTCCGCTATCAGTCGCTGGGAAAGCGGAAACCGTATTCCCGATAACATGATGATCGCCAGGATCTCGAAATTATTGGATGCGGACATTAATATTCTGTTAAATGCTGCGGCTGAGAGTGACGAATTTCCTAATGTTATCATAGTGGATGATACTAAGATCATTCTTAAGGGAGGTATCCCCGTGTTGGAGGCGGTTATGCCGAATGCTGTGATCACCGGCTTCACCCGGCCTTCTGAAGTCGTTGAATACGCGAAAACAAACCGG